>NZ_CP018080.1 GCF_001886735.1 Sulfitobacter alexandrii | reverse complement strand
CCCGGTGCGACGATGCAGGTGTTCCGCGAACGCAGCAAACTCCCTTCGCGCTCCAGTGGCGTGGTAAATTCCGTGATGGTAATGCCGGGGATGTCCGGATTCAGCGGGTGCCGCACCTCCAGTTGTTCCGCCGCCGCCCGCTTCACCTTCTCGCCCAGCGAACATAGATCCCGGGCTTCGTCAGGTCGTACGGAGAGGCCGAGATCGGCGGCTTCGACCATGGCAAAGGTCATCCCGCCATAGCTTACGTCGCAGCGCAGGCTTCCGACGCCCTCTACCTCGATGATCTTGTCGCGGTGATAGACGAAGGCGGGCTGGTTCACGAGCCGGACGGCCGTCACCTTCCCGTCCTCGCAGGTGCATCGCACGCGGATCAGCCCTGCAGGACTTTCCAGCGTCAGTTCGGTGATCGGCTCCACCATCGGCAGGATGCCGGTCTCCAACAGGACCGTGGCGACACACATCGTGTTGGACCCGGACATGACCGGATATTCCGTCGATTCCATGATGATATAGCCATAATCCGCCTCCGGATCATTGGATGGCAGGATCGCGTTCGCGTTATGCCAGACAGCACCACGCGGTTCGAACAGCACCATCTTGCGGATCGAATCCATATGGTTTTCCAAATGGAGCCGCTTGTCGAACATCGTTTCCCCGGGCACCGGACCGATTCCGCCCACGATGACCTTGCCGATTTCGCCTTCGGCATGAATTTCGACAACGTTCAGGGTCTTTTTCCAGCGCACTTGGTTTCTCACTCGATTGATGCAGGGGTGCCGCTCGGAACCTGGGAAACAAAGATGTATCACCTGACTTGCGAACAGACCTGATTGCTTTTATAGTCAGACCTGTTCGGAAGTCAAACGTACTGTTTACGGCCGATCTCATCTTAGATTTTCAAGGAGCGCACCGATGCCAGTCCAACTCTTCAAGAATGCGCGGATCGTCGATGGTAGCCAGGCGGACCTGCCGGATCCGGTGGATTTCGCCGTGGAGGACGGGCGCTTCGTGGAGGTAGGCACCTCGCTGTCGCTCGATGCCGACACGACGATGGATCTGGGCGGGGCCGTCGTCATGCCGGGCCTGATCGACTGCCATGTTCATATCAGCATGGTAAGTGGGAACCTGGCCCTCAGCGCGGCGCTTCCGAATACCTGGGTTGCCCACAAGTCCGCGCAGATCATGAAAGGCATGCTCATGCGTGGCTTCACGACGGTCCGCGACATGGGCGGTGCTGACTGGGGCATCTGTCAGGCGCAGCGCGACGGACTTTTCGACGGGCCGCGTGTCGTCATGTGCGGAAAGGCGCTGTCGCAGACCGGGGGACACAACGACTACCGCCAACGCTACGATACCGGATATCCGCAACACTACGAGACGAACCTGGGCTCGATGGGACGGATCGTCGATGGGGTCGATTCCGTTCGCCGAGCTGCGCGCGAGGAGATCAAGGGCGGGGCGGAGTTCCTCAAGGTCATGGCGGACGGCGGCGTCTCTTCGCCCTCCGATCCCATCGGCTACCTCGTCTTCTCACGCGACGAGCTGAAGGCCATCGCGGAGGTTGCCGACGGCTACGGCACCTATGTGTCGGGACATCTCTATTGCGATGAGGCAATCCAGCGCGCGCTCGATTGCGGGATCGGATGTGTCGAGCATGGCAACCTCGCATCGGACGATACCATCGCCCGGATGGCCCGCGAAGGCGTGCCGGTCGTTCCGACCAACATCACGCTCGATATCGTGTCGAAAATGGGCGCCGACGCCGGAATGGAACCCGCGGCCATGGAGCGTGCCGAAAGCATCCGCGGCGCCGGACTGGAACGCACCGCGAAATGGGTGGAGGCGGGCGTGATGCTGGGCTTTGGGACCGACCTGCTCGGAGACATGCATCCCTACCAGTCAGATGAATTCCTGATCCGGGCGAACCATTTGCCGAACCACACGGTCATTCGCTCGGCGACGCTCGATGCCGCAAAGATCCTGCGCAAGGAAGGTGAGATTGGCGTGATCGCAGCGGGCGCGCATGCGGATTTCATCGTCGTAAACGGCAACCCGTTGGAGGACATCTCCGTGTTGACCGATCAGGGCAGCCGGATCGACATGATCGTGCAGGGCGGCGTGGCTAAGAAGAAGTCGGCTGCGCTCTGACCGGAACCGGGGGCGGCGGGGACTGCTGCATTTCAGGGCGGGCTGAATCCCTCCGCCCCCGTGCCCTTTGGTCAGGTCGTCGCCCGGTCGGGTGCAACGGTTCTGTCAGCTCGATCCCAAGCGTCTCATCCTGCGCTGAAACGGATATGCGGGCGACCGGTATCCGCCGCCCCGTCGATCTGTGCGGAGACGCGAAACACGTCGCGCAGGGTATCCCGGGTGAGCACGGCTTGGGGCGTCCCGCAAGCGCAGACAGCGCCCTGTCGAAGAACCACGATACGGTCGCAGAACATCGCTGCGAGGTTGAGGTCATGCAGAGCGATGACGCTGGTCAGGTCGAGGTCGCGCACCATGCGGAGGATTTCGATCTGGTGATGAATGTCGAGATGGTTCGTCGGCTCGTCGAGGAACATCACGCGCGGTGCCTGCGCCAGAGCTCGGGCGATATGCACGCGCTGGCGCTCGCCGCCGGAAAGGGTCTGCCAGGGCTGCTTGCTGTGCGATGTCATCTCGACGCGATCAAGCGCCTCGGCGACCGACGCCTCGTCGGCCCTGGACCAGCCTGAGAGCGCAGACCGGTGCGGCGTCCGCCCAAGCCGCACGACATCGGCGACGGTGACGTTGGTATCGGTTGAGGCGCTCTGCTGGACGAAGGCCACCTGACGCGACAGCGCCTTGCGGGACACTTGCGCGATGTCCTGGCCGTTGATCTCGACCCTGCCGGAGACCGGACGCCGCAGTCCCGCCAAAAGGCGCAGCAATGAGGACTTGCCCGAGCCGTTCGGACCGATCAGCCCAAGCGTCTCACCGGGGGCCACGTCGAGCGACACGTCCCGGACGATGGTCTTGCGCTTGAGGCCCCAGGTGAGGTTTCGTGCCACGACGCTCATGCCTGTGGCCTCGCGCGGTAGAGGATGATCGCGAAGAAGGGCACGCCGACAAGGGCGGTCACGACACCGATGGGAACGGTCTGCTGCGCCACGATCACCCGTGACACGATGTCCGCGGTCACCATGAAAATCGCCCCGATGATCGCGCATGCGGGCAGGAGGCGCATGTGCATCGGCCCCACGACGAAGCGGGCGGCATGGGGCACGACGAGACCCACGAAGCCAATGGCGCCGACCATGCTGACGATTGTCGCCGTCATCACCGCCGTCACCGCGAAGAGGGCGAGGCGGATTCTCCCCACAGGCACGCCGAGTGCTGCAGCGTCCTCGTCGCCGAAGGTGAAGGCGTCGAGGGCGCGGGCCATGTAGATGCAGAGCGCCAGCCCAAGCGGCACGATCACCAGCAGAAGCTGGAAGTCAGGCCAGCGCACGCCGCCGAAGCTGCCAAGGAGCCAGAACATGACGTTGCGCGCCTGTTCGGCGTTCCCGGAGGTGGTCACGATGTATGAGGTCAGCGCGTTGAAAAGCTGCGAGGCGGCAACGCCCGCCAGGATCGTGTGGTTCGGCCCGCTCGTCGCGCCGTTCGACAGGACCGCCACCACGCCGAAGGCCGCGAAGGCCCCGGCGAAAGCCCCGGCCGATAACGTGAGGCTGCCCGCGCCGATGCCGAGGACGATCACACAGACCGCGCCGGTCGAGGCGCCGGCCGAGATTCCCAGCACAAAGGGTTCAGCGAGCGGGTTGCGCAGCAGCGCCTGGAGGATCGCGCCACAAAGCGCGAGCCCCGCCCCGGCGAGTGCCGCGACGAGCGCACGGCTGAGCCGCAGGTCCCAGACCACGCTTTCCTCGATGGGCGGAAGGTCGGCGTCGCTCAGGCCAAGCCCGTTGGTGATGGCCAGGGACACTGTGCCGAGCCCGATCGTATAGTCCCCGATCGCGGTCGCGACAGCGATGGCGACGGCCAGCACCGTGGCCGAGACCAGCGTCAGCAGGGCGAGCCGCATCGTTCCGTGATCCACGACGCCTGCGCTCATTCCGCGAGATCGAGCGCCTCAAGCTGCTTGGCGACCTCCTCGGCCCCGTAGAGCGTCTGGATGCTGGCATTGGTCGCAGCACCGGGCATCACGACAATGCGGCCTTTTTGCACGGCCTCCATCTGGCTGACGATGGGGTCGGATTTGAGAAAGGCGATCTTGTTCTCGGCCTCGTCGAGGCTCCAGCGCTTGCGGTCCACCTGTGCCGCGACGATCACGGTGGGGTCGGTCGCCATGATGCCTTCCCAGCCCAAGGTCGGCCATTCGGATGCGGCCTTGACCGCGTTCGAGCCGCCCAGAAGCTCCGCGATATAGGTCGACGGGCCGTTGCCGCCTGCGAGGTAGGCGTCATCTTCGGACGACGGGCTGGAGAACCAGAACAGGAAAGTCAGGTCATCGCGGTCCTCGAACCGCCCGCGCAGGGCGGCCTCCCGCGCCTTCAGATCCGCGATGACCGTCTCGCCGCGATCCGTGACATCGAAGATCCGCGCCAGATCCGAGATCTCCTTGTAGAGCTGATCCATGGTCCAGAGCTCGGAGCGGGCGCCGTAGATGTCGGTTGAGACCTCCGTCACGGAACAGGCGCTCGGCGACAGGTAGGTGGGAATGCCGAGGCTCTCGAAATCCTCGCGCTTGGCGACCTTGCTGTCGGGGCCCATGAGCGTGACCAGCATCGCCGCGACGAAGTCAGGCTGCACCGCCAGCACCGATTCCAGCGAGGGGAACTCCACCGACAGAAGCTCTACCTCGGCATTCGCCTCGGCCAGTTCGGGCAGCACGGTGTTCGGCCAGAAGGCCGTCGCCGCCATGCGGTCCTCGAGCCCCAGCATCAGCATGATCTCGGCACTGTTCTGGCCAAGCGCGACGGCGTTCTGCGGCGGTGCGTCGAAGGTGACGGATTGCCCGCAGTTCTCGATTGTCAGGGGATAGTCTGTTTGTGCCTGTGCCGCGGAGCCGAGGCTCGTTGAAGCCGCGATTGCAATCGCCATGATCAGTTTGTGCGACATTGAGCGGTCCCATTGTTGAGTATATTTGTCGGAAACCCCATAGCGCCGCCCGAAAGCATTATCAATGTATTTTAGTCAGGAAATTTTGCCGTAGGGCAAGACAGCGCTCACCCACCGACAAGCAGCTAGTGGGGGGACTGTGGCATCAGTCGGACTGGTTGGTGAAATCGGGCGTTCTGGAGGTCCATCAGGCCGCGCCACGGTCTGGTCCGTAGCCGCGAGTCGAGGAACATGCCTTTGCTGAAGCGGTTGTGACCATGGAGACAGCCAAGCGCATGGCACCGGAACCTAACATATGTTAGTGGACGAACTGTGAGCAGCGCCCAGGTGGGGCAAGGACAGGAAGTGATGACAGACGAAGCCTTCCCCCATACCCGGCGGTTCTTGCAGGGCCGGTCGAGAGATGCTCTTTCGGAGCGCGAGAAAGGTCTGCTGGAAGGTCTGGTCGAGAAGGTTGAGCGGTTCACCGCGCCGCATACGATCCTGAACCGCGGCGACGTCGTCGATCAGAGCACGATCCTGATCGAAGGCACAGTGGCCCGCGTGATCCACGAGGACGGTAAACGGCACATCGTTGCGTTGCACGTGCCGGGTGATTTCGTGGATTTGCACGGCTTTGCCTTGAAGCGTCTCGATCACGATGTGGTATCGATCGGTTCTGTGCAGATCGGCTTTGCGACGCATGATCGCATTCAGCAGGTATTGGAAACGGAACCGACCCTCGCACGGATGCTTTGGTATTCGACACTTCTGGATGCCGCGATGCACCGGGAGTGGATCATGAAGCTGGAACGCCTGAGCGCCGACGGTCGCCTGGCCCATCTGGTTGCGGAACTCTGGCAGCGACTGGATTTCGTCGACCTGGCGGGGGAGAACGGTTTCTCGCTGCCGCTGACCCAGCAGGAACTTGCGGACGCCTGCGGCACGACCAGCATCCACATGAACCGGGTCGTCAAGAAACTGCGTGAGACCGGTGTGGTCGATATCTCGCGCGGTCAGGTGACGGTTCTCGACAAGATGGCGCTGAAGGAACTGGGTGCGTTCGACCCGGCTTACCTTTATGGCCAAGGGCCGCTCAAGCTCACCTGAGGACGGATGGCTGCGCATTGACATGCGTCCCCCCCCGCTTGACGACTAACGACCGGACAGGGTGTGCACCACTTGTTCCCGTATCGATCTGAGGGGGTGGCGGACAATCGGAGACCAGGGTTTCACCTGGCCGCCCGGTCCGTATCCCCAGCAGTTCACCGCGTCACTCAGCCCGGACGGGTGTGCGTAATCCGCGTTGCCGGCTCGGATCCCGGCAGTATCGCTGTCTGGTGTCGGTTCAAGGCCCATGAACTGGTGAATACCTGCAATCGTGCGCGTTGGATCACGGCACAAGTCCTCGTACCGGATGACACAGATGGCATGGAAATAGGGCAGGTCGCCACACATCTGCCCGTGGGCCGCGATCCAGTGATCTGTCAGTGCCGTTGGTGTGCCGTCCACCCATTTCGCCACCGCTGCCGCGACAATTTCCGGGTGCCGCGTGATGACGAGGAACTGCGACATTGGAAAAAGTTGCTGGTACAGTCTCATCCGTGTCAGGTTGACGGGCGATTTTTCGACGCGCCAGGGTCTGGATGGGTCGAACCACTGGCCCCAATCAGCCTCGATCCGCTCACGAACGTGCAATGTGTCGTGGCAACATCCTTCGATGTGATGCTGATCCGGGTCGGTCGCAAAATGCATCGGTCGACCGTGCAAGGCCGTGTGAGGGATCGCCCCTTGCAGATAGCACCCCTCGTTCTCGGGCGCCGGTGAGCCAGAAATCGAAGAGATATCAGGATGATTTCCGACGAGCCGCGCCAAGAGGCTGGTGCCGGACCGATGAAGGCCACCGATAAAGAGGTATCGTCTCATACGGGAAGTCCTGTGGCGTGCGGCAGGAAAATCAACACCGCATTAGTATAATAAATTCTGGAACAAGTGCGGGCAGCAGGTGTTCCCTCTGTGTCGGAGATGCATCCGGCTTCCAAGACTGCAATCGTCAAAGGGACAGAAAATGCGGATCCTCCACATCGCGCTGGGGGGTGCCTCAAAGCGCCTCCTGTCGATTTCGGGCTGACCGAGGATACGGGCGGTCACATCGCCTATGTTCTGGGAGCAGCGATGGCACAGGCGAAGCTGGATGAGGTCACGGGCGTTGACATCGTGACACGCGGTTTCGCGGATCCCGAACTCGGTCCGGCCTATGAAAAAGCCGTTGAAGAGGTTTGCCCCAAACTGCGGATCATGCGGCTGAGAACCACGAATGACGTCTACCTCGCCAAAGATGCTCTGAACGCTGAAATCCCGGCAATCACCGAAGCGTTTTGCGAGATGGTCGATGGGCTTGGCTATCGCCCGGATGTCATTCACGCGCATTTCTCGGACGCGGCGACAATCGCCCGGGCGGCATTCGAGAAATTCGCGATACCGTGGATATATACACCGCATTCACTGGCGTTGGAGAAATCGGATAACGACCCTGCATCGCAGCGCGTTTCCAACGAACTGGCGGCAATCCGCACGGCGCACGGGATCGTCGTGTCATGCCGCGATGAAGCGGAACGGCAGCTCATGGCCTATGAGCCTGATGCGGCCGGTCGGATCCATCGGATTTCGCCGGGTGTCGCGCTCACACCGCCTCAGGGCCCGGACAAGGGACGAAGCCTGATTGCCCCTTTCCTGCGAGAATTGCACAAGCCGATCGTCCTCGCCGTCGCGCGCCCGGTGAAAAAGAAGAACCTCGCGGCGCTGGTGCGCGCTTTCGGCGAGAGCGCCAGGCTTCGCGACACCGCCAACCTCGTAATTCTTGCCGGATTGAGAAAATCCCTTCGCGATGGTCCGGACGAGCAGGTGGCCGTTCACCAAGAACTGATGGGGCTGATCGATCAGTATGATCTGTGGGGCAGCGTCGCGCTGCCGAAGCGGCACACCGCGGCTGACGTGAGGTCTCTCTACGATCTGGCCGCGATTGACGGCGTGTTCGGAAACCCTGCGTGGCACGAACCGTTCGGACTGACGGTTGTCGAAGCCGCACAGGCCGGCGTGCCGGTCGTGGCGACACGAAGTGGCGGACCGTCGTCGATCATTGGAGACATCGGTTACGGGGCTTTGATTGATCCTGCGAATCCAGCTGACCTTGCTCGGCGTCTGCTGGAGTCGCTGAATGACCCGGAGCGGGAACGACGCTGCGCCGATGCGCGTGCCAAGGCGTGCAAACTTTACCAGTGGAAGCAGTGGGCAAGCGAGAGCGTCTGCGTCTATCGGGGAATTGCGCAACAGGGAACGAAGTCACCCCGGAAGGTATCGCGCATCCTTGCCTGCGATGTGGACGGCACGCTGACCGGCGACCGTCAGTCCGCGGCGGCGTTTGCGAAATGGTCTGCCAGACGAAAAGACACCTGCTTTCTGGTCGCCACAGGCAGGTCAATATCCGAGGCGCGGCGTGTGATTGCAGCGTGGGATTTGCCATGTCCGGATATTCTTGCGACGTCTGTCGGAAGCGAGATCTGGCGGTGCGACGGCTGGGGCGACTATCGCCTGTGCCGCGACTACGCCGACCGTATTTCCGAGGGTTGGCGCCGGGAGGATATTGCCGGAGCCATCGCGGGCCTTGGGCTGACATCTCAGGCGATGCACGACCAACGCCGCTGGAAACTGAGCTATTTCGGCAGCGCGGCGGACAGCCGGAGCGTCAGCCGGGTTCTAGCCGACCACGGGCTGTCAGCGCGCGTCGTCCATTCGCATGGACATTTCATCGATGTTCTTCCTGCGCATGCCGGCAAGGCGGCCGCCATCACGTTCGAAGCGACGAGGCGTGATCTGACGCTGGCCGATTGCATCGCTGCCGGTGACAGCGCCAACGATCTGGACATGTTGTCGGCCTGTGAGGCCGCCATTCTGCCTGCGAATGCACGGGATGGCATCGCCGATCTGTTGCGGGGCAAGGCTTTCCAAAGCCGCCACAGGTATGCAGCCGGCGTTCTCGACGGGCTTGCGGTGATCTACGGGTCGACCGAACGACCGGCGGTGCGGCGTGCGTGACTTTCCCTGCGCCCCACGGCCCATCGGGTATTTCGTGCACCATCAGGGACGGGGGCACGCGGAGCGGTGTGCGAGCCTCGTGAACGCTCTTCCGACCGAGCAGGAGGTCGTCATCTTCTGCGCCCGCGACGACATTTTTCCCGCGATGCGTGACAACACCAGCGTGGTGGAAATTCCGTCTCTCTTCGAGCGTTCGGGGCAGGAGCGCGCGGGGCTTGATAGGGTTGCGACGCCCGATACGCTGCATTGCGCGCCCCTTGGCTGGCCGGGGATACGTCGTGCGATGGCCACGATCGCCGCGTGGTTCGATACTGCCGATCCTTCCGTGATGATCTGCGATGTCAGCGCCGAGGTCGCGCAGCTTTGCCGCATCTGCTCGGTCCCTCACATCAAGATCCTGCAACACGGAGATCGACGCGACCCGGGCCACCGTGCGGCATATGACGGCGCGGTCGGGCTTCTGGCCCCGTTTGCGGCTCAGCTTGCCCAGCCGGACTGGACGGAGACGATGCTGGGAAAGACGCATTTCGCCGGTGGTCTTGGGCTTCGGACGAAGGCTCCGTCGAAGGACGAGGCGCGCGCGCGGCTTGGGCTCGACGCTCATCAGAAGGTCGCCCTTGTTCTGTCGGGTGGTGGTGGAAGCGGCTGGTCGAGCGCGCCGTTTGGCGTTGCAGCCCGGGCACTTCCGGACTGGACGTGGATCACCGTCGGCGCAATGCAGGTCGACTGGCACGGGACCGAGGGCAGCAACCTTTTTCACAAGGGTTGGATCGACACCATATCGGACCACATCGCGGCGGCCGATCTTGTCGTGTCGTCGACCGGGAATACCACCTGCGCCGAGGTGATGGCCGCCGACCGCCCCTGGATCGTCGTTCCCGAGTGGCGCTATTTCGACGAACAGGTCGAAAAGGCGCGGGCGCTTGCCCGGGCAAGGGTCGCTTTGCACCTCGACCACATGCCGTCCAGCGCAGGGAACTGGCGAAGCGCCGTGGCCGAAGCCCGCGACCGGCATCGACCGGGCGCGCAGTCCGCACTCATCAACGATGACGCCGCCATCGAAGCCGCCCGTTGGCTCCAGTCGTTGATCGCATCCCCGCTTTCATTGACACATCAGCACGAAGGAATTTTCGCATGACCCGTATCTCTGCCTTGACCATCGCCGCCGGTCGCGCCGGGCATCTGCGAAACGTGGTCGCCGGGTTCCAGGCTCAAACCGTCCGTCCGGATGAGCTGATCATCGGGGTGATGCAAGACGAAGCCTACGAGGGCCTTCCCGAAACGGATTTCCCGGTGAGGCAGATTTTCGTCACCGGACCTGAATTGCCGCTTGCCGCAGCGCGGAATGCCGTCGCAGCGGCTGCGTCGGGCGACCTCTTGGTCTTTGTCGATGTCGATTGCATCCCTCATCCCGATCTTGTCTCCGACTACCTCTCGAAGTCCGCCTGTCGCGCGGGGCTTTTCATGGGCGAGGTGGGCTATCTGCCGGGTGGCGCAACGGCTCACGGGCTGGACTATGCCAAGTTCGAACAACTGGCGGTGCGTCATTCGGACCGGCAGGGGCCTCCCGCCGACGGCATCTCGAGATGTGAGGACTACCGGTGTTTCTGGTCGCTCAACTTCGCGATAGACCGCAACAGCTGGACCGCGTCCGGCGGGTTCGACGAACGCTACGTCGGGTACGGCGGGGAAGATACCGACTTTGGGCGGACATTGGACGAACGGGGTATCCCGATTTTCTGGATCAAGGGCGCGAAGGTGTTTCACCAGTACCACGCGCATTGCATGCCCCCGATCCACCAAGTCGGCTCGGTTGTCCGCAATGCGGAGCTGTTCGCTTCCAAGTGGGGGCATCGAACCATGGAACACTGGCTTTACGCGTTCCGCCTCATGGGGTTGATCGAGAACGCGAGGACCGGCATCCGTATTCTGCGTGAACCCGACGAGGCGGATTACGCACTATGTTCGCAAATGGAAAACATGCCCTACGCCAGCACCCGCAGGGTCATCGACAAGCTCGACCAGGCTCAGGACAAGGCCACGGGCGCCGCACGCGTGGCGCAGGTCGAGAAAGCTCAGAGCGTCTTCTTGCTGCCGGCTGCAGAATGACGGCACTTGCTGTAGTGTGAAACCATGCTTTTGCTTTTGATTGGGGCCGTTCTCACCGTTTACGTGTGTGCCGATTTTCTCTTTACGACGATCGGTGGCATACCGTCGCGCTTTCTGTCGTTCCGGATCGCCAAATGGGTCTTTGCCGTTTTCCGTTGGCTTCCGGACTTGCGTTTGCGACACGCCGCCGTCGGTCCGGTGGTCATGAGTGCCGTCGCGCTCTGGTGGGTCGCAGGGATCGGTGTCGGCTGGGGAATGATCTTCGACGGTTTCGACCGCGCCGTCATCCTGTCGAAGTCAGGTGCAGATACAGGTTTCCTCGGCGCGCTGTCGCACGCCGGTCATCTGCTATCGACCCTCGGTGGCGGAAAGACGGAGCCGTCGGGCCTGGGTTACGCTTTGCTTGGCGTGATGTGTGCGGTAAACGGCATGGTGGTTCTGACACTCTCCGTGTCATTCGTGCTGTCGACCACGCAAACGGTGAGCAATGGGCGGGGGCTGCTGCTGTTGCGGCGGGTCATGGGGCCCGGCGAGGCGGACTACCGCAGCACTGTTCTGCCGCAGCTGGCGACGCTGGTAGCCCAGCTGAACACCGCGCCGTTCGCCCTGTTCTACAGCCACTCCGACCCGGAGATGCGGCTGCCCCGCATGTTGGTCGAGGCGTTTGGCCGTGATGATGCCGCGCGCGTTCTGTTGAGCAGCCTTCCGCAGGAACCGGAGCCCACGATCGTAGGGCTGCGCGATTGGGCAAAAGCCTATCGTCTGTCGCCCCGGTCTTCTTGAGCGGCCTTGGCTGGGGTCATCGACGCCAGCACGGTGTCGGCGGCGCGCCGTCCGAGTTCTTCCACATTCTCAAGGCCCTGAACGAACGGATTGTGCCGCAGCAGAACCGGGACGGCGGCGCAGGTGATTGTCGAGCCGCGGCACATCTCATGGGTGACGCGCAACGTTTCAGGATCGAAGTGCCCGCCCTGCGACAGGGTCGGGAAGCTGAGATCGGCGAGGGACGCCGCGGTCTGACCACGTGCGTCTACAAGATGATCGAATTCCATAACGCCGGATTTTCCCGACACCTGAACCCCGTGTCCGGCCGGAGCGATGGCGTAGTCCTGGCCCAGCCCATGCAGCTCCAGCACTCCGGCGTCATTCAGGGCGAGCATCCGTCGGATCGAGCGGTGCGGGACCGAGGCATAGACGTCCGCGAAGACTGGCCGGAGCTCACTGTCGAACTGCCTGCGATCTTCGGCGCTGAAGTGTGGAAGGAGACTTTCGTATGTCAGGTGCGCCGCCAGAAGGGCCATGCGCCAGGGATCGGTGTGCCGGGCCTCCCGCGCCCTGGTCGCCGCGGCCAGCCCGGTGCGCGCGGCATCCCAGCCGCCTTGTTTCAACCGGTCGGCAAAGTGGCGTTCCGCATAGCCCTCTACGCTCTCTGGCCGCGCCCGCCCGGCATAGGTCGGGTCCAGGAGCCGCAGGTCTTCACCCAGTTTCTTTTGACACGCCTCGAGCAGACCCGTTTGCCCGCTGGTACGGGTCACAAGAAGATCGAGACCTGCGCGGTTGAATGTCGGAAGGCCGGGGAGGGGCAGCGGATAGTACCAGTCCGCATCGGGAAGCAGGCCTCGTCTTGAAAGCATGGCCATACGGAACGCACTGTCTTTGCTGTTTGGGATCCACCGGGTCCCGTCCGTTTCGTCGAAATGGCCATGAAAACTCGCCAGCGCCACTGCGGCGTCGATTGCCGTCAGTGAGCCCCCCAGGATACCGACGCTGCAATCCGAGAAGCGGCGGAGCCGCTCTGCCGGCCAAGGGGCGTGCAGCACGACCCCGGACGGGTCCGTTTTCTCGGACCATTTGTGGCCGGTCGCGAGAACGACGTGGTCGAAGGATGTTTGACCGGCCGCGTGAGGCGTTTCGAACCGCACCACGGCGCCATCCGTGCTTGGGATAACGTCGATGACCGCGTGGCGGGATCGTATCTCGACCGCGTGGCCTTTGCCCCGGCCCTGAGCCGTCAGCGCCGCAAGCTGGGCCACGAAATACCGGCCAAGAAGCAGCCGGGGGTAGAAGGTTTCCGGTCCGATGTCGTCACCGGATACCCCGAACTCCCGCAGAGTGGGCGCATCGCAGGATCGAAGGAAATCCTCGAGCGTCTCGACAACCGGGGGCACTTCTCTGCTGCCGATATTGGACAGCATCTGAGGCAGGTTCTCACCCTCGCGATACGGCATTCCGGTGCCGATTTCGCGTTCCCGTTCAAAGAGATAGATTTCGAGCGGCTGAGGCGACGTCAGCAGCTGTTTCAGCGCGTAAATGGCCGTTGCACCACTGCCGACAATCGCGACGCGGGGCAGAGACGAACCACGCGTATCAGGCGTGCGCGCACGGGCGCTCCTCGCGCTCCGTGGGCGGGGGATAGTTTGCTCCAAGGCAGGACCTTTTCCGATTGTACTGAAATCGCTAAAACTGATTTCGCATTAAGTTTTCTGATATGGGAACAATCGGCGCCGAGATTGGTTCCTCAGACATAAGCACCGCAGCCCGAATTCGCCGATTTTCGCTTACAGGAAGCCCGAACCGATCCGGTTTGCGGCAACGGAGGCCCCATGCGCATCGCCCTTATCGCCCATATTCGGCACCCGATCGCCACGCCGTTCATGGGAGGCATGGAAGCCCACTCATATGCTTTGGCCACAGCGCTTCGCGACCGGGGGCATGACGTCACGCTGTTCGCGTCCGGTGACAGCAAACCGCCGTCGGGCGTGAAGCTGCATGCGATGACAGACCATCACTACGACCGCGATTATCCATGGCACCGCTTTCACGGGACCGATGCGCTGAACGCTCATCTAGACGCGGCGTTTGAAGGCCTTCTGAACCCGTTGCGCGACGGCGGGTTCGACGTTGTTCATAACAACTCTCTTCATCGGTATCCGCCGCGGATGGCGCGTCGGGACCGGGTGCCGATGCTGACCTCACTGCATGTGCCACCGTTCGACGCGCTGCGTCGGGCCGTCCATGCCTCCGGTGCGGCATGGAACCGCTTTACCGTCTGCTCCGGCGAACAGTTGAAAGCCTGGTCCTGCGCGACGTCCGAGTTGCCGCTTCATGTGGCATATAACGGGATCGATACGAACCGGTGGTCCTTTCGGCCCGAAGGGAATGGGACGGCGGTCTGGTTCGGTCGTATCACCCCCAACAAGGGGACGGCGGAAGCGGTGCGTGCCGCGCGCTATGCGGGGTTGCCGCTCAGGATCTTCGGGCCCGTGGAGGACAAGGCCTATTTCGATCAGGCCGTGGCGCCGTTCCTCGGGCCGACGATAGCCTATTGCGGAAACCTCGTTCCGGAGATGCTGGCTGACGCCGTTTCGCGAGCCTCTGTCTGTCTCTTTACCCCACGGTGGAGCGAGCCTTTCGGCCTTGCCGCCGTCGAGGCCATGTCTTGCGGCGTTCCCGTGGCGGCATTCGATGCAGGCGCCGTGTCCGAAGTCGTCGGCGAGGGCGGTGTCATCGTCGAAGAGGGGGATGTGGTCGGACTGGCCGCCGCAGCGCTGAGGGCCGCGCGGCTGGATCGCCGCGGCGTGCGGCAGCTTGCCGTCGGCCGCTTCGGTCTCGATACGATGATGGACCGCTATGAAGAACTTTATCGGCTCTGCATTGCCGCGCGCGACAGCCCGGCACCCGACGTGGACTTTCCACAAATCGAACTTCCGGCTTCGGCCGGGGTGCTGCCCCTTGCAGCCGAATGATCGAGGACCCGGGCTAATGCCGACGATTTGAAGACACTAGTGGCGGGTAAGAGGCACGTTTTGCAGGACAGCGACCTTTCCCGAGCCGAAAGTCTGACCCGCTTCGAAGTTCTCGAGATACGTTGCCTTCATGGAGTTTTCTTTCTCCAGCCCCCGCGCCAGATGGCGAGGGCGATGATCAGCCCGTAGGCCAGCATGGCGCAGCCGATGGCGGCAAAGATGCCTTCCACCCCCATGCCTGTGTATGTCGTCAGGATCAGGGCGAGCACCAGCGCAACGGCCATGCGGCTCAGGCTGCTGATCACGGGCCAGATCATGCGGCCCGCCCCCTGCGATGCGAAATAGAGCGCGAGACCCAAGCCGAAAAAGGCATAGAACGGCGCGACTAGCCGGAAATAGCTGCGCCCGGCATCAAGTGCCGCGGTGTCGGATGGATCAAGGAACATGCCCAGCCACAGGTCCGGAAACAACGCCACCAGCAGACCGATGCTGCCCACGATCGCCGCCGCCGCCAATGAACCGGTCCAGGCCACGCGCAGCGCGCGGTCGGTGCGGCCTGCGCCGATATTGGCCCCGACCATGGCCGTCATCGCGGCACCGATGCCAAAGATCACCGGGATCATCAGGAACTCCAGCCGCGCACCCAGCCCGTAGCCTGCCAACGCGCCCTCGCCATAGCGGCCGACCAGCCCCGTCATCATGATGATGGTGAGCGTCGTAAGCACCGTGTTGATCGACGCCAGCGCGCCCACGCTCAGGATGTCGCTGAACATGCCCGCATCGAGGCGCCCGAACGCCCCGCGAAAGCTCAGCCCGGTACGGCCCGATACGATGTACCCCATCGCAACCCACGCCCCGAGCGCAAAGGCCAGAACCACGCCAAGCGGCAGCCCCACCATGCCAAGCGCGGGCAGCGGCCCCCAGCCAAGGGCGAGCCCGCCCGACAGGGGGATGGAAATGATCGAGACCATCAGCAAAACGATTGCAGGCATCTGCATGTTGCCCGTGCCCCGGATCACGCTGAGCGACGCATTGCACAGCCAGATCGCCACACATCCGGGAAAGAAGATCAGCGCGTAGGTTGTCGCGGCGGCCACAGTCTCGGCTTCGCCGCCGAGCAAGCTGAAGAACTGGGTGCCGAAAAGGACAACCAGCACTGCCATGAGCGCGGCAAATCCCACCGCGATGATCCAGGCGGCGACCGTCAGGGAAGCGCCCCGCGCCACGTCCGCCCCGCCGAGCGCCCGCGCGACCGACGCGGATATGGCCCCGCCGATGGCACCTGCCGAGAGCATCTGCGTCAGCATGACCGACGGGAACACCAAGGCCAGCCCGGCAAGTGCCGTAATGCCAAGCAGGCTGGCGAAATAGGCCTCTGAAATGCTCTGGGCGGCTTGCACGAACATCGCAAGCACGTTCGGGGCTGCCAGTTTCGCCAGCGTGGATGCAATGGGCGCCTCAAGCATGAGCCGTGTGCGCGACGCACGCGCGATGGCCGCCGCACCTGCAAGAGTGGGTGCCGCATCGCGCAATGTCGGCGCGCTCTCGATATTGCTCATGTGTCCGCCACCTATGCTTGACCGCCGTCGAGATACGCTCATTCCCGGACGATCGGTCAGTCCATTCCTTTTTGGAACCTTACCTGCGTAAGTTCTCTTTCAGAACCTGTCAATCCTTGCTATGACGTGGGCATGAAATGGAACGACCTTCACAAGAATGCCTGCCCCGTCGCGCGTGGCCTGTCCGTCGTGGGCGACCGTTGGACCATGCTGGTCCTGCGGGACTGTTTTCTTGGGATACGCCGGTTTGAACAGATGCAGGAGCGGCTTGGCATAACGCGCCACGTTCTGACCGACCGGCTGCGCAAACTCGAAGCGGCAGGCGTCTTGCGCCGCGACGCCTACCAACAGCGCCCGCTGCGTCACGAGTACCGCCTGACCGACCGGGGCAAAGCGCTCTATCCGCTGCTGGTGACACTGATCGACTGGGCAGATACGCACGTTCCACCGGATGGCGAGCCTTCAGTCAGTCTGCTCTCGCGCGAAACGGGTGATCCTATCGCGCCCGTCCTGATAGACCGGAACACCGGCCAGGAGATCACGCACAGGACAGTAAATGCCTCGGTGTCGAATTAGGGGCCTGTTGCGTTAAATTTTGGCGGCCGCGTGGATAACAGTGTTGTAGGCGGGCCCATGCGGCGGCGGGGTCAGACAGTCCGAACGCGATTTCGCCCGTGACCCATGGTTGTTCGTGACGGATGTGACTGGGTTTGATCGTTCGCATTGTCGCGAGTCCGCTTGGGGTCGCCTTGGCTGGCACAATTTATCAAATAATCAGCCTTGTGGGTGCCCTGAATTTACTGCTGCCACTGGCTGCGGCGGTTTGCGCATCGTATTGTGGACGAAAGCGCCGCGGCGGACTAGGCTTGTGGCATGACATATGCTGCCGACAGTTTCGATACGCTACCCCGGATGGCCCCTTGGGTCACCTCCGCATGCGCGGAAACCATTGAAGATGTGGCTTTCTTGTCGGGCGCGGCGCTGAACCACCTGCATCTTGTGTTGGGCCGCGGCGATGTCCCCCACGCGTTGTTGCGGGAGCGGCTGGCCCTGGGTGCGGCCGAGGCGTGCGTGGCGTTTTCCGGACGGCCGGAGCGGGCAGGGGACTTGCGCGATGCGGTCCATCTGGCCCGGCCCGGCGATCTGCCCGGCCCGGCGGGGGAGATCCATCAGAAATGGCGAGGTGCCGTTGGTGGGCCATTGACCCCAAAGGCCCTGCACCGCGCATCAGGCTCGATTGAGGCCGAACGGATTGCGGGCCTGCTCGATGTGCGGGGAAGCCCCGTGGGACGCGCCGCGACGGTACTGGAGACGGTGCTGACCGAAGCGCCGCGTGCCGATGTGGCGGCATTGATCCTCGCGGATGCGGCTCTTGCCCTTGCGCTCGGATGGGACCGGTTGGTGCCGCTTCTGGCCATCGGCCTGAAACGCCCCGACCTTCGCAAACGCGGGGACGACCTTGCAATGGCCTGTCACCACGCCCTCATTTCTTCTGCAATCGAGGCCGGTCGGCAGGCCGCCGACCTTGCGCGGCGGGTGGCGCATTTGAAAGCGGTGGCACCGAAACTGCGGGCCAAGAAGGCGGGTGATGCGGTGGAGATGTTCCTGACCCGCGATGCCGTGGCACCCATGGCCCTGCCCCTGCCGGACCGCGCCGCGCGGCGGCTCTGCGACCGGCTGGTGACCCTCGGCGCCGTGCGCGAACTGACGGGACGCGATACCTTCCGGCTCTACGGGGTGTAGGGATGGCAAGGGCACGCCGGGAACCGGACCTCGACCGGGAGTTGGCCGACCTGCCGCCGGAGGTGCGCTGGCGCGAGTGGATGCAGCGGATCGAGGCGGTGCTCTTTGCCTCTGCCTCGCCGGTGTCGCGCGAGGACCTGGCCCGCGTGGTAGGGCAAGGGGCCCCGGTTGAGCTGCTGGTCGAGGACCTCGCCGCCAGTCTGGAGGGAAGGGCCTTCGAGGTTGCGCAGGTGGCGGGCGGCTGGATGTTCCGGACGCGCCCCGCCTACGCCCCTGCGGTCCGCGCAGCGGCTGACGTCGGGGGCCAGCTGCTCGATCTGAGTGAATTCGACGTCGCGGTTCTGGCGGCCATCGCCTATCACCAGCCGATCACGCGCGACGGGCTGAAGGACATCTTCGGGAAGGAGATCAGTCGCGACCTGATCGGGCGGCTGCATGGGCGGGACCTGATCGGGACAGGGCCCCGGTCTCCGCAGCGCGGCGCGCCTTATACGTTCGTGACGACCGAGCAGTTCCTGGTGGCCTTCGACATGACATCGCTTGCAGATCTGCCAGAGCGGGAACAGCTGGACGATGCGGGTATCACGGGGCAACCGGCGCAAGCCGGCTCTGGCTGAAAAGGCGCAGCGGTCGGGGACCGTCGCCGTAGGGCGGGCGAAAGCGCATTTCCCGCGCGGCCCGGCTGCACTATCATCCTCCGCTCAACCCTTCGGCAAGAGATGAGCAGATGCCCGTGTGCCAGACCGCCTTTCGTGACTTCGCCGCCGCAGCGGCCCCGGCGCCACCTTGTTGCAACGCAGCGCGCGATCAATGAGGCTCGCCAGCTACAATATCCGCAAGGCAGTCGGGCTGGACTGGCGCCGCGACCCCGCGCGAATCCTCGCGGTGCTGGCCGAGATCGATGCCGACATCGTGGTCTTGCAGGAAGCCGACAAGCGGGTCGGGCGGCGGGCCGGTGTGCTGGCCAAGGGCAACCTGGCCCGGGCGGGCTACCGTATCGCGGACGTGGCCCTGCGACCGGACAGCCACGGCTGGCACGGCAACGTCATCCTTTACCGGGACGCGCTGTCGCTGGCCGACACCGGTCGGGTGGAGCTGCCGGCGCTTGAGCCGCGCGGGGCGGTGCGCGCCCAGTTCGACCGGCCCGGGCTTGGGGTGATCGGCGTTCACCTCGCGCTGACGGGGTCTGTCCGGCGGCGCCAGATGGCGGTGCTTGGGGCGCATGGTGCGGCAGCGCGGACGCCGCTCATCGTTGCCGGCGATTTCAATGAATGGCGCAATGGCGATGTCCCCGCCGGGGCGCGCGCGATCATTCCGGGCAAGAGCTTTCACAGCGCGCGGCCGGTGGCGGCGCTTGACCGCTTCCTGATCTTCGGGCCGTTGCGCACGGGCGCGGCGCGCGTGCACCGTTCGGCCCTCGCGGCGCGGGCCTCGGACCACTTGCCGATCGTGCTGGACTTCGACACCGAATGACCTTTCGCGTGTCGCTCGCCTTCGTGTTCCGAACTTATGACGGCCGCTGGCGCCTCGAAAAGGCTGGCGAGGCGGGATTATCACCGATAATACATTGATATTGCTCCCAACTTCGGATCGTCTGACGCCTATGCCCCTTGTTGCCGCCATTTCATCGACCAAGGCGCACTGATGGCGACGCTGTTGCTCGCACTTCATGTGCTGATCGTCATCGGGTTCACGCTGCGCATTCTGCTGCGCGATGATCTGTCGCCGCAGGCGCGGCTGGCGTGGTTCATCATCCTGGCCGTGCTGCCCTATGTCGGCAGCTTTATCTATTTCCTGTTCGGCGAGATCGACCTCGGGAACCGCGCGAACAGACGTCACAAGGAGGTTTTCGACCAGATCCGCAGCAAGGCGTCGCATCTGATGGGAGCGCCGGAGGAGACCGAAAGACTGATCGATCCGCTCTACCTGACCGCCTTTCGCTATGCGGGGTCGATCAACGGGTTTCATCCGGTCGCCGGAAGCCGCGCGGATTTGATGACCGATGCGGCGGCCACGAACGCGCAGCTGATCGCGGATATCGACGCGGCCCAAAGCCATGTCCACGTGCTCTACTACATTTGGCTGGACGACCGGACCGGCACGGATGTGGCGCAGGCTCTCATGCGGGCGGCACGGCGCGGCGTGACATGCCGGGCGATGGCGGATGGCCTCGGATCGCGGGGCCTGATCAAGTCACCGCTTTGGCAGGAGATGGAAGATGCGGGTGTCCGGCTGGCCGTGGCGTTGCCGATGGACAAGCCGCTTCGCACGATGCTGACCAGTCGCATCGATCTGCGCAATCATCGCAAGATCACGGTCATCGACGGCAGGATCACCTATTGCGGCAGCCGGAACTCCGCCGATCCCGAGTTCCTTGTCAAAGCCAGATACGCACCTTGGGTCGATATCATGCTGCGGTTCGAAGGGGCGATTGTCGCACAGAACGAACTGTTGTTCCTGAGCGACTGGATGCAGGCGACCGGGGACAACCTCGACCGGTTCACCTTGGCCTCATACCCGATCGAAGGCGGCTTTGCGGCACAGGTGATGGGGGACGGGCCGACCGAAAGACGCGGCGCCACTCCGCAGCTCTTCTCCGCTCTCATCGGATGTGCCCGGAAAGACCTGATGCTTTCGACCCCTTATTTCGTCCCGGACGCGACGGTTCTGGAAGCCCTGTGTTCCGCCGCGCATCGCGGCGTTGCCGTGACGCTGATCTTTCCCAAGGTCAACGACAGCTGGTTCGTCGCGGCCGCCAGTCGGAGCTATTATCGCAGGCTTCTGTCGGCAGGATGCGAGATACATGAATTCAAGGGCGGTCTTCTGCATGCCAAGACGCTGACGGTGGATGGCAAGGTGGCCCTCGTCGGATCGTCGAACCTTGATCTGCGCAGCTTCGATCTGAATTACGAGAACAATATCCTGCTGCAGGACGAGGATGTGACGCGTGCCGTCCGGGAGCGCCAGCAGCACTATGTCGCCGGATCGGATCCGGTGACCCTGGATCAGGTTTCGGCATGGCCGCGGCACCGGCGCATCTGGAACAATGTCATTGCCACGATCGGTCCCGTGCTTTGACGGCGCGGGGGCGCATGATGCGACGACCCCGCAAGCCGGCTCACTCCCGCAAGAGGTGACCTTCGATCCGCCCAAGGATCTCGCGCATGTCCTGCTCTCCCGGTGCGGCCGCGAGCCCCTCCCAGACCAGAGAGACCACCTCGTCCGCCAGCCGGTCCACGTCGAAGTCGCCCTCGTCGCGCAGGAAGGCCCATGTCCGGTGTTCGATGCTGCCGAAGATGATGTCGCGCACCAGTGAGGGCGAGACGCCCTGCCTGATCTCGCCGCTGGCGATTCCGCGGCTGACCACATCGACCACCCTCGCGGCGTATTCGCGGTTCAGCGCGAACAGCCGGGTGTCCCGGTAGTCGGGTTCAGGGCGCAGGTGCTGGAACACCAGACGGCTGAGGTCGGGGTGGTCGTGGATCGACTGAAGATGGCGGTGCACGATGAACCGGAGCTGATTGCGGCTGCCCGAAACCGCCCGCAGGGTCGTTTCGTCTCCGGCGATCATTTCTTCGAACCATTCCTCCGCCATGCGGAAAAGCAATTCGCGCTTGTTGCGGAAATAGCGATAGATGCTGCCTTCGACCACGCCGGCGCGTTCCGCGATCTCGCTCATCACGGTGTCGGAAAAGCCGCGTTCGGCAAAGACCGCCCGCGCCGCTTCCAGGATTCCCGAGGTGCGTTCCTCTGGCGACAGTCGGCTGGCGCGGCGCTTGGTGGTCATGCGGTTTCCGTCGTTGTTCGGTTCAGGAAACCGATAGCGGAACCGGCGGTCAAGTCAACGTATGCTCCAGCCGCCACCGCAGCTGGGGCAGGCGGTCGGCGCCGAAGAAACCTTCGCCCCGCCAGATGAGGAACGGGATGCCGGGAGCCCCGGCAGCGACGGCATCGGCAACACCGCGGGCCAGATCGGCCCGGTTGGTGTCAGCATCCATGAACGACAGCGCATCCGCCTGCGACGTGCCTAATGCGCCGGATAGAGCCACAAGAGTGTTGCGATCGCGGATGTCCCTGCCGTCGACAAAGCGGGCGCGGAAGATCCTGCGCGCGAGGTCGATCCGCACCGCCTCCGGGTGCCCCAGCCAGAGCTGCGCCGCCAGGTGGGCCGAAATCGGCATGTCGGGCGGATGATTGTACGCGACTCCATGAAAAGCGGCGGAGCGCGGCATGTCGGCGCGGAAATAGGCATCGCGCGCCGGGCTGTCGAGGGGAGGGGGGATGCCCTGCTCCTTGAGGATGGCCCAGACAAGCGCGGGGCGCAGGTGAAGGGGCACGGCGTGTTCTTCGGCCAGGGCGATGACCCGGTCGAAGGCGAAATAGGCGTAAGGTGACGCGAAGTCGAAGAAGAAGGTCAGCGCGTCGCGATCAGAACCGGAAGACGCCATAGCCCTCGTCCCCCAGCGGCGCGTTCATCGCCGCCGACATGGCGATGGCCAGCGCGTTGCGCGTATCCACCGGGTCGATGATGCCGTCGTCCCAAAGCTCGGAGGTCGAGTAGTAGGCCGAAAGCTGATCTTCGTAGGCGCGGCGGGTTTCCTCCCAGAGCGCGCGGATCACGTCGTCGTCCACCGTTTCGCCGTTGCGCCGCATCTGGGCGGCTTTCACGTCGGCCAGCGTGTTCGCGGCCTGGTCGCCGCCCATCACGCCGATCTGGTGGTTCGGCCAGGTGAACAGGAACCGCCCGTCGAAGGCGCGGCCGCACATGCCGTAATTGCCCGCGCCGAAGCTGCCGTTGCACATCACGGTGAACTTGGGCACGCGGGAGCAGGACTGCGCCATGATCATCTTTGCCCCGTCCTTGGTGATCCCGCGGCGTTCGTATTCGCGCCCGATCATGTAGCCGGTTATGTTCTGCAGGAACAGCAGCGGGGTGTTGTTCTGGTTGCACAGTTCGATGAAGTGCGCGCCCTTGAGCGAGCTTTCGTTGAAGAGCACCCCGTTGTTGCCGAGGATGCCGACCTTCATGCCCCAGATGTTCGCGAAACCGCAGATCAGGGTCTGTCCGTAGTTCGGCTGGTATTCGTGAAAGCGCGAGCCATCGACCAGCCGCGCGATGACCTCGCGGATGTCGAACTGTTTCTTGATGTCGTTCGGGATGATCCCGTACAGCTCCTCCGGGTCGTAGGCCGGGGGTTCGGGCGTTTCCTGCTGGAAGGCCCATTTCCGAGGCCGGTCCCATTGCGAGACGATCTCGCGCCCGATGCGGATGGCGTCGGCTTCGTCCCGGGCGGGGTAGTCGCAGGTGCCGGAGACGGAGGTGTGCATTTCCGCGCCGCCAAGCTCCTCGACCGTCACCTCCTCGCCCGTGGCGGCCTTGACCAACGGCGGGCCGCCGAGGAAGACCGCGCCGGTGCCGCGCACGATCACGGAGTAATCGGAGAGGCCGGGAATATAGGCGCCCCCGGCGGTGCAGTGCCCAAAGACGAGGGCAAGCTGCTTGATGCCCTTCTTGGACAGGATCGACTGGTTCCGGAAGATGCGTCCGGCTGCGAACTTGTCGGGGAACACGTCGCTCTGAAGTTGCAGGAATCCTCCCGCGCTGTCGCAAAGGTGGATCACCGGCAGGTGGTTCTCCATCGCGATGTCGAGCGCGCGGACGATCTTTTTCACCGTCAGCGGATACCATGCGCCGCCCTTCACGGTGGGATCGTCGGCGCGGATGATGACCTCGCGGCCCGACACGGTGCCGATGCCCACGATGCTGCTGGCAGAGGGACTGTCGCCATCGTAGGCCCTGTTTCCGGCCAGCGAAGACAGTTCAAGGAACGGTGTGCCCGGGTCGAGCAGCATCTCGATCCGCTGGCGCGGGGTCATCTTGCCGGCCTTGGTCAGCCGGTCGAGATCCCGTTGCGGGCGGGTGTGGCGCGCCGCTTCCTGCTTTTCGCGGAACTCGGCGATCAGCGCGCGGTTATGCGCGGCGTTGGCGCGGAAATCCGGCGCGTTGGCGTTGATCCGGCTTTCAATCCTGCGCATCGTTCTCTCCTGCATCTTCTTCCAGCCGGGCCAGAACCTGATCCTTTTCAAAGGCGTCGCCCTGGCTCACCAGTACCTCGGCAATCGTCCCGTCGCGCGGCGCGAGCAGGACGGTTTCCAGCTTCATGCTTTCGATGGTCAGCACCGGCGTTCCGGCCGTGACCGTGTCGCCCGCCGCGACGGCCACCGAGATGACGGCGCCGGGCATCGGCGCGCGGACCTCCGACGCGCCACCGCCTGCGGCGTCCTCACCCTCGGCCAACAGGTTGGCGGTATAGGTCCGGCCGCCGCTGCGCAGCACGACGCCGCCCGGCGTCTCTACCCGGGCGTAGGGCAGGGGGGTGTCGCCGATGGTCAGCGTTCCCTGGCCTGCGCCGGCGGTGCCGGTGTCCTGAACCGTGTGTTCGCGCCCGTCGATGGCAACGACGAGGTGTGGCCGCCGGCGGATGATGTCGATCTCGCGTTCCGTGCCGTCGAGGATGATGCGGAAGGGCATGTCAGTTCCTCCAGTGGCCGATGGCGGCCTGAAGATCGGGGACGTCGAAGACGAGTTGCCGGAATTCGTGGAAGCCGAGCGCCGCGGCGATCAGCACGCGGTCCTGCTCGCCCTGCCCGAGTTCAGGCGGGGCGAGGTTGTCGGCCTGTTCCTGCACGAAGGCGGTGTGAAGCGCGCCCTCGCGGAAGGCGGCGGTGCCCAGCACGCGGGCAAGGTAATCTATGTTGGTGGTCACGCCGAGGATCGACAGGTCCGACAGGGCGTCGATCGCACGGTCGATGGCCTGCGCGCGGGTGTCGCCGTGGACCACCAGTTTCGCCAGCATGGGGTCGAAATCGGCGGTTACCTTCTGGCCGTCGTCCAGCGCGTGTTCCATCCGCAGCCAGGGCGCTTCGGGCATCGAAAGGTAGGCGATCCGCCCGGTTTCGGGTCTGAAATCGGCCTCCGCGTTCTCGGCACAGATGCGGCATTCGATCGAATGGCCGGTCCGGGTCAGCTCGGCCTGCGTACAGGGTAGCCCGCGTCCGGCGGCCACGTCGATCTGCGCGCGGACGAGGTCGATGCCGGTGATCATCTCGGTCACCGGGTGTTCCACCTGAAGGCGCGTGTTCATCTCGAGGAAGAAATACCGCCCGTCCTGGCCGAGGATGAACTCCACCGTCCCGGCGTTGCGGTAGTTGGCGGCCTTGGCCAGACGCACGGCAGCCTCGCAGATCTCGGTCGCCAGATTGCCGGGCAGGCCGGCGGAGGGGGCTTCCTCGATGATCTTCTGGAACCGGCGCTGGACGGAACAGTCGCGCTCGAACAGATGGATGACCTCGCCCTCACCGTCGCCCAGCACCTGCACCTCGATGTGCCGGGGGCGTTCGACGTAGAGTTCGGCGTAGACCCGCCCGTCGCCGAAATAGCGCTGCGCCTCGGAAGAGGCATGGCGCGCGGCCTCGCGCAGCTCGGAGGCTTCGCGGACGATGGACATGCCCTTGCCGCCGCCCCCGGCGGAGGCCTTGATGAGCAGGGGGAAGCCGATCCTGCCCGCTTCCTCGGCAAAGGCGTCGAGGTCTTCCGTCGGCATGACCGAAGGGGCGACGGGCACGCCGTGGTCGCGGGCGAAATCGCGGGAGGAAATCTTGTCGCCCATCAGCGCGATGGTGTCGGCAGCGGGACCGATGAAGGTGAGGCCCGCGTCCTCCACCGCGCGGGCGAAGGCGGCGTTTTCCGACACGAAACCGTAGCCGGGATGGATCGCCTCGGCCCCCGTGGCGCGGGCGGCTTCGATGATGCCCGCGATGTCGAGGTGGGCGGCGACGGGCGTGTCGCCCTTCAGTTCCACCGCTTCGTCGGCCTCGCGGACGTGGCGGGCGCTCGCTTCGACGGCGTGGTAGGTGGCGATGGCGGTCAGGCCCATCTGCTGCACGGCGCGGATCACGCGGCAGGCGATCTCGCCCCGGTTGGCGATCAGGATGCGGGTAAAGGGATAGGTCATGCTGTGGCTTCCGATGCAAGGGCGGCGAACGCGGGTTTGTCGGCCCATTCGGCGGGCACCTCGACAGGCATGTCGAGCAGGATCTGCGCCAGCGCCTTGCCCTGCGGGTCGTGGCGGAGGGAGGCGACGCCGCCGCCGCCGAGGGCGCGGTCCATCAGGATGTTGAGCCCGTCGATCCCGGGCCATTCGTAGATCGTGACCTCGCCCTGCACGAAGTGCGCGAACCAGTCCGCGATGGCCTTCGGCGTCAGGGCGCGGCGGATCCACGGCAGGTAGGCGGGATCGCGGGCGAGGATGCCGATATTGGCCTTGTCGCCCTTGTCGCCGCTGCGCCCGTGGGCCAGCGCGATGAGGGGGAGCGTGGCCGTCCGGCCTTGCGGTGTCGCGACCTCTCCGGCGGGCAGGGTCGCGGGGGCGCTGTTGCCGGTGGGGCCGTGGCCGATCTCGATCGTTCGGCCCTCCACGTCCAGCGTCATGGGCACGCACGCCTTGGGCACGAGGCAGGAAAACAGGCGGATCACCGGCTGCGGGGCGGGGCGGCCGCCGGCGAAGCCGGTGATGCCCTGCGCCATGGAACAGGCGGCGGGATAGATTTCGCCAGCGAATATCTCCAGCGCCTGCTTGTCGGGGTGGCGCGCGGCGAGCTTCAGCACCACCTCGCGCGCCGGGGATCTGGCGGGGTCGGTGCCGTAGTTGCTGTCGGCGCCCAGCACCTCGATCATCGTCTCTGGAAAGGGGGGCAGGCCCGCCTGCTCCACCAGGCGGGCGATGCGCTTGAGAATCGCCTCTCCTGTCGCCTGCGCCTTGGAGCCCGCGTCGCGGCCCGCGATCATCATGGTCACGGCAGAGCGGTAGCCGTCGGGCCATGTCGCGCTGACCTTGAGGTCGGGGGAGGGCGCGCGGCCCTTGGCGCCGGTGACGGTGACCACGTTTTCACCTGCCTGCGCCAGCGTCACGCCGGACCAGTCGCAGGTCACGTCGGGCAGGGCATAGGCAGTCGGGTCGCCCACCTCGTAACACATCTGCTCGCCCACCGTGGCCGGAGAGACGAGGCCGCCGGTGCCTTCGGGCTTGGTGATGTCGAAGCTGCCGTCGGGGCGGCAGACGGCGATGGGAAAACCCATGTCCTCCCAGCCGGGCACATCGCGCCAGTCGGTGAAGATGCCGCCCGTGACCTGCGGGCCACATTCCAGCAGGTGACCGGCGAGGCTGCCCGCGGACAGAAGGTCATAGTCGGTGTCTGCCCAGCCGAATTCGTGCATCAGCGGGCCCAGCACCGTGGCGCTGTCCACCACGCGGCCCGTCAGCACGACGTCGGCCCCCTCCGACAAGGCGCGAGCGATGGCGCGGGCGCCGAGGTAGGCGTTCATGCTCGACAGTTTCGCGGGCATGGGCGCGCCCGAGAACATTTCGGTCGTGCCGGCCTCGCGCAGGGCATCGGCCTGGGCCGAGATGTCGTCGCCGCGCACCACGGCGATGGAGAGGTCCACGCCCGCCTCCTCGAACACCGCGGCCAGCGCGTCGCGGCAGGCATCCACGTTCATGCCGCCCGCGTTGGTGACGACCTTGATCCGCTGCGCGGCGATCTGGCCTGCGAGCGGCTTCATCACCTTGGTCACGAAGTCGGGGGTATAGCCGAGGTCCGGCGACTTGGCCTTCATCCGGGCGAGGATCGACATGGTGATCTCGGCCAGGAAATCCATGACGAGGTAATCGACCTCGCCCTTTTCGACGATCTGGCGCGCGCCTTCGGGGCTGTCGCCCCAGAACCCGCCGCCGCCGCCGATGCGCACCGAGGCTTTCATCTCAGCGCCCCGTCCAGTTGACGTCGCGCTTCTGCTGGAAGGCGGCAAAGCCCTCGCGGGCGTCCTCCGTCCGGGCCATGTTGGCCAGCATGAAGGGCGCGTATTCGAGGGCGGCGTCGAAGCTCATCTCGCGGATGCGGGACAGTGCCTGCTTGCCCAGCCGGATGCCGGTGGGCGACCGCGTAGTGACGCGCTGGACCAGCCAGTCGGTCTTGGCGTCCAGTTCGTCGGCGGGAACGGCGTAGTTGACGAGATCGTGCTTCAGCCCTTCGGCGGCGGTGATGGGATCGCCGGTCAGGCACATCTCCATCAGCAGGCGATTCGGCGTGTTGCGCATCAGGAAAGGCAGGATCATCATCGGAAACAGACCCACGCGCGTTTCCGTCACGCCGATCATCGCGTCGTCGCGCGCGACCACGAGGTCGCAGCCGCAGACCAGCCCGAACCCGCCCGCCAGCGCGTGGCCGTTGACCCGTGCGATCAGCGGCACGCGGGTCGCATTCATCCGGCGGAACAGCCGCGCGACGTAGTGGTCGGGGTCGGCGGCGTCGATGGTGAAGGGCGTGCCCTCGGCATTGGGTTGCAGGTCGCCGCCGGCGCAGAACGCCTTGTCGCCCGCACCCGTCAGCACCACGGCGCGGATCGAATGGTCGCCCTCCGCCTGGTCCAGCGCCTGCGCGATGCCTGCCGCGACATCCTCGTTCAGCGCGTTGCGGCGCGATTCGCGGGTGATGGTGACCGTGAGAACGGCCTCCTGCCGCTGGATCGAGACGGTGTCGTTCATGGCTTTCCTCCCCGGTCTGGCCCGCTTGCGATGCGTGGCGCCTGCCTCACTAATGAAACAAACTCAATAAATCTGTCAATAGTGTTGGGCTTCGTGCAAGCCTTGCTGTCTGGAATTTCGGCGCAGGTCTCATTTTTTACTTGTTTTCCCCAAACGCAGCGTCGAAATTAGGTAATGAGTTGGGTTCACGCAAGGGCGCTAACCCGCACGCGGAGGAGATGAAACATGTCGAGCAACGCACCGGACTTTTTCGAACTGGATTCGGATCAGCGCGAGATTCTGCACCAGGCGGACCGCTATGGGCGCAATGAACTTTACCCGCTGTCAGAACGCATGGACGCCGAAGAATGGTGGCCCGACGATGCCTTTCGCGCCATCGGCGCGGCGGGGTTCCTGGGGGCGACCGTTTCCGAGGAGTATGGCGGGGCCGGCATGGATCTGCTGGACGCAGGGCTGGTGCTGCAGGGGTTTTCGCGCTGGAACCACGCCATGGCGCTGTCGGTGGTCGCCCACGACAACCTGTGCGCCAACAACATCTACCGCAACGGCAACGAGGAGCAGAAGCGCAAGTACCTGCCCGGCCTCTGCGACGGATCGAAGATCGGCGCGCTGGGTCTGACGGAGCCGGGAGCCGGGTCGGACGCGCTGGGGTCGATGCGCACCGTGGCGAAGCGGGACGGTGACCACTACGTGCTGAACGGGGCCAAGATCTATATCACCAACGGCCCGGTGGCCGACATCGTGCTGGTCTATGCCAAGACGGACCCGGAGAAGGGGCCGAAGGGCATTTCCGCGTTCATCGTGGAAACCGACACGCCGGGCTTCAAGGTGGCGCAGAAGCTGACGAAGATGGGCTATCGGGGGAGCCAGACCGCCGAACTGGTCTTCGAGGATTGCCGCGTGCCGGCCGAGAACCTCGTCGGGGCAGAGAACGAGGGCGTCGGTATCGTGATGAGCGGTCTGGACCTCGAACGCGCGATGATCTCGCCCCTGTGCCTCGGCATCGCGGAGCGGGCGCTGGAGCTGTCCACGGATTACGTCCAGACCCGCAAGCAGTTCGGCCGTGCCATCGGCAGTTTCCAGATGGTGCAGTCGATGCTGGCCGAGATGTACGTCCACGTCGAGACGATGCGCACCTTCACCTACCGTGTCCTCTCGGCGGGCGCGCGGATGGAGATCGGCGAGGGCGGGCGCGGGGACATCCACATGCTGACCGCCGCCTCCGTCATGTACGCCGCGCAGACGGTGAACAAGGTGCTGGACCTCGCGGTGCAATTGCACGGCGGGGCGGGGTATATCTGGGAATCGGAGATCAACCGCCTGTTCCGCTCCACCAAGCTGCTGGAGATCGGGGCGGGCACGACCGAGGTGCGCAAGATGATCATTTCCGGCGAGCTTCTGAAGGACATGCCCCGTGGCTGAGGACGGCCAGCGCTTCGGGTTAAGCGACGCGGAGCTGGCGGCGCACCGGACGGTTTTTGCCGGCGATGCCATGGAGGGGCAGGTCGCCGTGATCTCCGGCGGGGCCGGCGGGATCGGGCGGGCTGTCGCATGGCTCTATGCCCGGATGGGCGCACGCGTGGTCGTCACGGGCCGCAAGCAGGAGAAGCTGGACGCACTGGTCGCGGCGCTGACCGAGGCGGGCCATGCCGCGCGGGGCGAGGTGCTGGACGTGCGCAGCCGCGAGTCGGTGGATGCCTTCTGGACCCGCGTCTGGGAGGCGGAAGGCCGGGTCGATACGCTGGTGAACAGCGCGGGCGGGCAGTTTCCGCAGGCGGCCATCGACTTCTCCCCCAAGGGCTGGGACGCCGTCATCAATACCAACCTGAACGGCACCTGGCACATGATGCAGGCCGCCGCGCAGCGCTGGCGCGACGCAGGCAAGGGGGGCAACATCGTCAACATCGTGGTGGTGACGACCCATGGTCTCTATGGCGTGGCGCATACCATCGCGGCGCGGTCGGGCGTCATCGGGCTGAGCAAGTCGGTCGCCGTCGAATGGGCGCCGCTGGGCATCCGCGTGAACTGTGTCGCGCCCGGCGCGATCGAGACCGAAGGCTGGAACGTCTATACCGAGGCGGCGCGCGCGACCTATCCCAAGACCAACCCGATGATGCGGGTCGGCAGCGCATGGGACATCGCGGAGGCCTGCGGCTACCTTGCCGCGCCCTCGGGCGGCTACGTCACCGGCGAGGTGCTGACGGTGGACGGCGGCGGGCAGCACTGGGGCGAGACCTGGACCACGGGCAAGCCAGACTATTTCAGGACGGAGGACAAGGCATGATCGAACTGGTCGAAGGCGCGCGCCACAAGACGCAGGGGCGAACCATCACCGAGGCCGACATCGTCGCCTTTGCCGGCCTGTCCGGGGATTTCACGCCGATCCACGTCGATGCGTCCTTTGCGGCCACCACCCCCCACGGGGAGCGGGTGGCGCACGGGCCGCTGGTGCTGTCGACGGCCGTGGGGATGGCCACGCATCTCGGCATCTTCGGGGACCGGGTGATCGGGCTGGTGAACCTGAACTGGGATTTTCACGGTGGTGTGCGGATCGGCGACACGATCCATGGCGAGGTGGAGATCACCGAGGTGCGCCGCTCGTCCAAGCCGGGGCGCGGTGTGGCGACCTATACTTTCACCGTCATCAACCAGCGTGGCGATACGGTGCAGACCGGGCGGCTGGTCGTCGTGGTCCGCATGGACTAGGCCTTCTTCGCCTTGGCCGCGAAGGCGGCGAAGGCGGCGCGCATTTCCTCGCCCCGCCCGAGGATGCCCTGTGCCGCGCTTTCGCGGTCGAGCATGGCGCTGAGGTCCGGATCGGAGGCCGCGTGGATCAGCGCCTTGGTCGCGGCGATGGCGTCGGCGGAGCCGCTGGCAAGGCGGCGGGCGGTGGCGGTGGCCTCTTGCATCAGCGTGTCGTCGTCCGTGACCTTCCAGACAAGGCCCCACTCGCGCGCCTCTTCCGCCGTGATCCGGTCGCCCAGCAGCATGGCGGCGCTGGCGCGGATGCGCCCAGCGAGACGGGTCATGAAGATCGTGTTCCCCACGTCCGGCACGAGGCCGAGGCCGATGAAGGGCTCGTAGAAGAAGGCGGAGCGCCCGGCGATCACGATGTCCGCCGATAGCGCCACGCCGATGGAACCGCCGGCGCAGGGACCATTGACCGCTGCGACGAAGGGCAGGCGGCTTTGGCGCATCTGGCGCACCAAGGGGTTGAAGTGGGTGTTGAGCACGTCGTCGAGCTGTGGCGTCTTGGTCAGATCCACCGCCGGCAGATCGTAACCTGCGCCGAAGCCGCGCCCGGCGCCGGTCAGCACGACGGCGCGGGCGTCCGGGTGGGCCTCGATCTCGCCCACCGCCGCGCGAAGTTCGTCGGCGGTGGCGTTGGAAAGGGCGTTCAGCTTGTCGGGGCGGTTGATCGTCAGCGTGACGACGTCCGCGTCGATGGTCCATTCGATGTCGCTCATGCCCGTTCTCCCGGTGGCTTGAACAGCCCCGCGACGGCGAAGTTCATGTAGCTGTCGACGACGTGGGGCGGGGGTGCGACGACCTTGCCGTCGCGCATGCAATAATGGTTCGAGATGTAGTCGCGCGAGGCCATGAGCATCCGGCAGACGACCTGCAGCTCTTCGGGGTCCTCGACCCGGAGGTTTCCCTGCCGGGCCTCGTAACGCATCGCGCGCAGGTAGCTTTCCGTCTGCATCTCGACGTGGCGATGGAAGCCCGCGCGGGTGTGGAACTCGCCTTCGTGCAGCATGGTGAAGAGATGCGGCGTGTCGCGGAGGAATTCGAAGAACCCCTCGATCCGGGCGCGTTCGCGCGCGATGGGGTCGTCGGGGGCCTCCAGGACCTTTTCGCGAATGTGGTTCAGCAACTCGACCGAAATGTCGGGCAGGAGCTGGTCCAGCAAGGCCTGCCGTGACTCGAAGTAGGTGTAGAAGGTGCCATGCGCCACGCCCGCGCCTTCGGCGATGCGGGCGATCGTGGCCCCGGCAAAGCCGTATTCGCCGACCGCTTCGATCGCGGCAGCCATCAGGTTGGCCCTTGTTTCACGCGCTTTCTCGGCCCGGGAGAGCCGGGGTTTCGCTGGCGTCTTGCCTTTCGCGGGCGCCGCGGAAGGGGTGTGAAGGGCCTGGTTCATGAGAACTCGCTACACCGGTCGGGCCCGTCCCGTCAATGAAAAATGAATTTTGATTCGACATTCATTTTTTTGTTTACGAATCGGCAGACGCTGACTTAGCCTTTCAATTAATGAGTGGGACTCAATAATGCCCACGGGTGTCGCCTTGGCGCCCGGAAAGATGGGGGAAGGACCGCTCTGATCTGCTTTGGGAGGAGCGACATGACATTCATCAACAGGACATTCGGCCTGGGACTCGCGGCGTTCGGCGCCCTTGCGGCCCCGGCGCTGGCACAGAACTTCACCATGTCCACCGGGCTCGGCCAGCCGCATATGTGGACCGCCTGGCACATGGAACCCTTTGCCGCCGCGATGGAGGAGAAGACCGGTGGTGAGGTGACCTTTACCAAGTTCTACGGTGGCGAGCTGGCCGGCGTGGGCCGGTCGCTGGACAGCCTGCAGACAGGTGTGATCGACATTGCCTCGCCGCTGCTGGCACCCTACCACGAGGGCCGTTTCCCGCTGTCGGACGTGACCCAACTGCCGACCTACGGCACCGACTCCCCGATGGTGACGCGCGCTTTCCAGGCGCTGCTCGACTCCGATGTGGAACTGGCGGACGGCAAGACCTTCTACGAGTACGAGATCACCGACAAGAACATCCGCGTCTGGGCGCTGGGGGCCACCGGACCCTACTCCATCTCGACCACCGAGAAGGTGCTGGCGGAGCCTGCCGACTTTACCGGCACGCCGCTGCGCGCGGGATCGGCGCTGCATACCATCGTGCTGGAGAACCTTGGTGCCACGCCCGTGACCCTGCCCGGCCCGCAGGCCTACGAGGCGCTGTCTCGAAAGACCATCGACGGGATCATCATCTCGATCTCGGACTGGCCGTCCTATTCGATCCAGGAACTGCTGCGCCATTCCATCGTGAACCTGTCGATCGGGCACTGGGAAAGCTACCTCGCCATTTCCGACCAGGCCTGGAACGAGATGAGCGAGGAGAACCGGAAGCTCTTTGACGAGACAGCGCGCGAGATCGCGCTGACCAACGCGGACAAGTGGGTCGAGAACGGGGTTTCGGTGCAAGAGACTTCCGAAGCCGACGACGGCGGCAGCTTCGTGTCGATCAACGACCTGTCGCAGGAGATGCAGGACCATATCGCCGAAGCCGGGCGGCAGACATGGGTCGACTGGATCGAGAAGACCGAGGCCGCGGGCCATCCCGCGCGCGCCACGGCAAGGCTCTATGCCGAACTGATCCAGGCCGAGGGCGGCAGCCTGCCCGAGGGCGTGGCCGAGTACCTGGCCGAGTGATCGCACCGGCGGGCGCATCCCGCGCCCGCCACTCCTGCACCCCGAACACCTGAGCAGAGATGTCCCAAGTCGTCATCATATGGTTCGTGCTGGGCTGGTTCCTTGCCTTCCTCGTGCTGGGGCAGGCGGTGGCAAGTTGCCTCCTGGGCGCCGGTATCGTCGGCATCGTTCTCTGGACCGACGGGTTCCGGGTGCTGTCGGGGATCATCGGCGGCGACGTCTTCTACACCACCTCGACCTACTCGCTGTCGATCATCCCGCTGTACCTTCTGATGGCGCAGATGCTGGTGCGGGGCGGTGTCATCCTCGACTTGTTCCGCGTTGGACACCGGATCGTGGGCTACCGGCGCTATCCGCTGGGGGTCGCCACGCTGATCACGGGCGGGATGCTGGGCGCCGTTTCTGGGTCGGCCTCGGCCTCGTCGGCGGCGCTTGCCTCTCTCGCGGGGCCGGAGCTGGAGCGGGTCGGCTATACGCGCGCCTTCTCCGTCTCGCTGGCCGCCGTGTCGGGGTCGCTGTCCGCGATCATTCCGCCCAGCATCGTCTTCATCATCTACGGCTCGCTCACGCTGGTGCCGATCGGGCACATGTTCATCGGGGCGCTGGGGCCGGCGCTGGTCTGCATCCTGGTCTACATGCTGTGCCTGCGGCTTTTCGCGCGTGTCCAGCCCGGCGCGGTGGACGGCATGAAGGCGGGGGGCGAGGCTGTGGACGACCGGGTGACAGGGCGGACGCTGACCGCGACGGGCTTCGTCGTCTTCCTGATGGTCACGGTATTCGGCACGATCTACGGCGGGATCGTCACGGTGGGCGAGGCGGGTGCGCTGGGGGCCTTCCTGTCGGTCGTCGGCATGTTCGCGATGCGCCGCGTCACACTGGCGGGCTTCGGCGAGGCGCTGGCCGAAAGCGTCAAGGTCACCGCCATGCTGATGATGCTGGTGATCGGCGCGCAGATCTTCGCCCGCTTCCTGTCCTTTTCGCGTGTGCCGCGGATGCTGCTGGAAGTCACGGAGCCTCTGCTGGCGCAGCCCAGCCTGCTGATCGCGCTGCTGCTGGCCATCATCTTCGTCGCGGGCATGTTTCTCGAAAGCGCGGCAGTCATCGTGCTGATGGTGCCCATCCTGATGCCGATCATCGACGCCGCGCAGATCGACCCGCTGTGGTTCGGGGTGATGGCGATGCTGATGATATCGGTCGGGCTGCTGACGCCGCCGGTGGGGCTGGCCGTCTATGCCGCCGCCGCGGCGGGCAAGGTGCCCGTGGGCCCGGTGTTCCGGGGTGCCTTTCCCTTCGCGCTGCTGGCGGCGCTGGTCTGCGGGCTGGTGATGATCCTGCTGCCGGGCATCGTGACCTGGCTGCCCGGGCTGATGTGAGGGTGTCGTCATGAGTTTCCGTTCATCCCTCGGTCTTTTCGAGCATCGCCTCGCCGCCATCGGCGCGGGCACGGCCCTGACGCTGATGATGCTGATCTCGGTCGCCAGCGTGGTCGGGCGCTACGTGTTGCACACCGACCTGATCCCGGGCGCCTACAACATCATCGAGCGGGTGATCTTTCCGCTGCTGGTGTTCTGGGCGCTGCCCGCGGCGCACCGCGAATCGTTGTTCCCCCGGCTGGAACTGCTGGCCGATTCCCTGCCGGCGCGCGGTGCCGCGGCGGTGTCGGTCTTCGTGCTGCTGGTGGAACTGGCGATCTACGCCGTGCTGGTGTGGTTCGTGTTCTGGTTCGCGGTGGATGCGATTCAGACGGGGCGGCAGATGCAGGTGGGCACCGGATTCTGGCCGCTTTGGCCGGTGGTGATCTTCGTGCCCTTCGCCTTCGGCTTGATGGTGATCGAGATGCTGCGGGTGATCTGGGTGGACCTGCGGCGGCTGACGGGGCAGGCCGATGGCTGATACGCTCAACGATATTCGGCCCTTCGACCCTTTCGACAGCGCGCGTGTGCAGGGGGAGCTGACCGACTTTCTCGAACGCCGCACTGGTGGACCGGTGGAGGTGGGCCGGCTCAACCGCTTCACCGTCGGCTTCTCGTGGGTGACTTACGGGTTCACCGCCCGTTGGGGAGGCGAGACGCGAGAGCTGATCCTGCGCGTCGGCCCGCCGAACGGCATCTTCGGCCCCTACCGGGCCAAGCCGGAGTTCGTGGTGCTGGGCGCGTTGAAGGAGGCCGGGCTGCCGGTGCCGGGAGTCTACTGGTACGACGACAGCGGCGCGGTCTTCGGTGCGCCCTTCTTCATCTGCGACCGGGTGGCGGGCGAGGTGCCGATCCCGTGGACGGCGGACGGCGGCCCGGCCTTCGACGAGGTGATGCGCAAGCGGCTGGGGCACCAGTTCTTCGACATCCTTGGTGATCTGCACAATTTTGACTGGCGCAGCACCCCGGTGGCCGACCTCGACCCCGGCGTGACGGCTCGGAACGCGACGGTGCGCCAGATCGACCACTGGGTCGCGCGGATGCACGAGTGGTCGGACCAACGCATCCCGATGCTGGAATGGGCGGCGGAATGGTTCCGCGAACATGCGCCCGAAGCGGAGCGGATCAGCGTGATCCACGGCGATTTCCGCATCGGCAACTTCCTTGAGGTGGACGGCGACATTCAGGCGTTCCTCGACTGGGAGACGGTGCATCTGGGCGACCCGCTGGAGGACTTGGGCTGGACCTGCCTGCGGGCATGGCGGGGGAAGTCGCAGTACATGTGCCACCTGCTCACGCGGGAGGAGCTGGTCGACCGTTACGTCGCGCGCACGGGGCTGGAGGTTGCGCCGAAGCGGCTGGCCTATTTCGAGGCGTTCGGGACGTTCAAGCTGGCTGTGATGCACCTCGGCGCCTTCGACTGCTTCAACCGGCGGGGGTTCAACGACATGCGGATGGCCGGGATGGGGGCGCAGATACCGCGCCTTCTTTTGCAGGTGGAACGGGCATTGGAGGCGGCGGCATGAAACCTTCGGTGGCGCGGATGATGCAGGGGATCGTGGAGACGCTGCGCGACGACGTGATCCCGCATGTCGGTGACGGATACGCCCGCGGTCAGGCGCTGGGGGTGATCGACCTGCTGAACAACTACGGCGCGCGGCTGGACTGGGACGGCGTGCAGATCGCGGGCCAGATCGCGGCCAAGCGGGCGGCACTGGCCGAGGCGGAGGCGCTGGCGGGCGGCTCCGGGGCAGTCACGGGCACGGTCGAGGTGCCACAAAGCACGGCTTTGCTGGCCGAGGCTGCGGAACTGGACCGGCAGATATCGGAGCGGCTGCTGGGCTGGATGGCCGAGGGCGCGGGGGCCGAGGCCGCCGTCGCCCGGCTGCGCCGCCACATGCACGACGAGCTGCGCGAGGACATGAAACTGACGCACCGCCCCTCCTTCGCCGAGATCGCGAAGGGCGGGGCCAGCGGAAAGGAGAGCGGGACATGAGCGTTCACGTCGATCCCCGGATGCCGGCGGCGGAAGACTGCATCCAGCGGCACCTGCTGGAACGGCACGCCGCTACGCAACCCGACAAGGTCTTTGCCGTCTGGCCGGATGGTGGCACATGGACCTATGCCGAGACGCTGGCGCTGACCATCCGCACCGCTCATGCCCTCCGCGCACTGGGGGTGAAACGCGGCGACCGGGTGCTGGTCTGGATGCCCAACTGCGCCGAGGCGCTGCGGGTCTGGTTCGGGCTGAACTACCTCGGTGCCGTCTTCGTGCCGATGAACACCGCCTACCGCGGCACCCTTCTGGCCCATGCCGCCACCTTGTCCGAGGCGCGGCTGGCCATCGTCCACGCGGAGCTTGCGCCGCACCTTGGCGACGTGACGCCGGGGCAGGTGGCGGAGGTCGTGGTGCTGATGGGCACACCCTGCGCCTTGCCGGGGCTGACCGTCCACGGCGCGGAGGTACTGGAGAGCGAGGCGAAAGATCCGATCCCGCTGGACGAACCGATGCACCCGCGCGAGTTGCAGTCGATCATCTTTACCTCGGGCACCACGGGGCCGTCGAAGGGGGTCATGTCCTCCTACTGCCATCTCTACTTCATGGCGCTGTCGGCGCCGTTTCTCGATGCCGACGACCGCTACATGATCAACCTGCCGCTGTTCCATTCGGGCGGGGTGATGCCGGTGACGGCGATGCTGATCCACGGCGGGTCGATCGCGATGGTCGAAAGCTTCAAGACCGACGCTTTCTGGGATGTCGTGCGCGAGACGGGTATCACCACCGCGATCCTGCTGGGGGTGATGGGCAGCTTCCTCATCAAGCAACCGGTGCGCGACGACGACCGCGACCACAGTCTGCGCAGCTGCACCTACGTGCCGATGAACGAAAGCGCGGTGCGGTTCCACGAACGTTTCGCCACCGACGTGCACACGCATTTCAACATGACCGAAATCTCCATGCCGATCGTGTCGGACCCGAACCCGACCGCGATGGGCAGCGCCGGGCGGCCGCGCAAGGGGGTCGAGGTGCGCATCGTCGATGCCAACGACTGCGAGGTGCCGGTGGGCGAGATGGGCGAGCTGATCGTGCGCACCGACTGTCCCTGGGCGATGAACCACGGCTATGCCGCCAACCCGGAGGCGACGGCCGAGGCGTGGCGCAACGGCTGGTTCCACACCGGCGACGGGTTCCGCAAGGATGCCGACGGCAACTTCTATTTCTGCGACCGGATAAAGGACGCGATCCGCCGGCGGGGCGAGAACATCTCTTCCTTCGAGGTGGAGAGCGAGATCGCGGCGCATCCGGCGGTGCAGGAGGCCGCCGTCGTCGCGGTCAGGAGCGAGGTGGCCGAGGACGAGGTCATGGGCATCGTCGCCCTGCGTGCCGGAGAGGTGCTGGACCCCGCCGACCTGATCGAGTTTCTGCGCCCCCGCATGGCGCATTTCATGGTGCCCCGCTACCTGCGCTTCGTTCCCGAACTGCCGCGCACGCCGACCGCGAAGATCCGCAAGGTCGAACTGCGCGAGGCCGGGCTGACCCCCGACACCTGGGACCGCGAGGCCGCCGGCATCACCATCAAGCGCGAGAAACTGAACACGTAAGGCAGGCCATGTTTGCAGAACTCGACGACAAGACACGCGATCTGAAGGACAAGCTGACCGCCTTCATGGCGGAGCATGTCTATCCCAACGAAGGCGAACTGCTGGACGAGGGCCGGGTGGAGAACCGCTGGCGCCACACGCCGCTGATGCGTGCGTTGCAGGAGAAGGCGCGGGCGCAGGGGCTGTGGAACCTGTTCTATCATCACGGCCCGGAAGGGCAGGGGCTGTCGAACTACCAGTACACGCACCTGTGCGAGATCCTCGGGCGGTCGCTGGCGGCACCCGAGATCTTCAACTGCAACGCGCCCGACGTGGGCAACATGGAGATTCTCGCCACCTACGGCACGGAGGCGCAGAAGGAACGCTGGCTGAAACCGCTGCTGGCGGCGGAGATCCGGTCCTGCTTTGCCATGACGGAGCCCGCGGTCGCCTCGTCGGACGCCACCAACGTCGAGACCCGGATCGAGCGGGACGGCGACGGCTATGTGGTAACGGGCCGCAAGTGGTGGATCACCGGCGCCATGGCCGAGGACTGCAAGGTCGCCATCGTCATGGGCAAGAACGACCCCGACGCGCCGAAGCACCAGCAGCAGTCGATGATCCTTGTCCCGATGGACACGCCCGGCGTGACGGTCGAACGCCCGCTGTCGGTCTACGGCTTCCAGCATCCGCCATTGGGCCATGCCGAGGTCGTCTTTGACGGCGCGCGGGTGGGGGCAGACAACATGCTGCTGGGCGAGGGGCGCGGCTTCGAGATCGCGCAGGGCAGGCTCGGGCCGGGACGCATCCATCACTGCATGCGCTTCATCGGGCTGGCCGAGCGCGCCATCGAGGAGATGTGCGCGCGGGCCGCCAGCCGCACCGCATTCGGCAGCCGCCTGTCCGAGATGGGCGGCGTGCGGCAGGTGATCGGCCAGTGCCGGACCGAGCTTGAGGCGGCGCGGCTGATGACGCTGAAGGCGGCCTGGGCGATGGACCGCCACGGCAACAAGGCGGCGCGCAACGAGATCGCGATGGCCAAGATATTCGTGCCCACCGTGACCGGCCAGATCATCGATCGGGCGATCCAGGTGCACGGCGGCGGCGGCCTGTCGGAGGATTTCTTCCTCGCCGCCGCCTTCGCCGAGACACGCTTCCTGCGGATCGGCGACGGGCCGGACGAGGTGCACCGCGAGGCGCTGGCCCGGGCCGAGCTGAAGCGGGCAGCAACGCGAGAAAAGGAGACCGAGCAATGAAAGACGACACCTTCCTGATGCGGCCCGAGGACGAATACCCGCACACCCCAGACGCGGTTTCTAACTTCAATGAAAGCGTCTACGTCAACGGCTTCGACTTCCGGCAGCGCGTCGGTGGCTGGATGCGGCTGGGCAACCGGGTGAACGAGGGCCGGGCCGAGTTGTCGGTCTGCCTCTACCTGCCGGACGGCCGGGTCGCCTGCCAGTTCCAGCGTCCGCCGATCAGCCACAACGAGGCCTTCGACGCGGGCGGGTTGTCCTACGAGGTGGTCGAGCCGTTCAAGGCGATGAACATGCGCTTCGAGGGCGAGGTCATCATCGTCGAGAACCCCGATGACCTGCGCGAACCGCAGAAGCTGTTCGCGGAAGGGCCGCGCGCCGGTGCCGAGGTGCGGTTCGAGCATCGCGCGTCCTCGCCCGTCCACGGCGGAGAGCCGCAGGACGACGTGACGGAGACGATGTACGGCCGCGATTTCTCGCGCGGGCATTTCAACCAGCACGGGCGCGTGACGGGGCTTGTCCGGGTGGGCGATGAAAGCTGGCAGATCGACGGGCGCGGCTGGCGCGACCACAGCTGGGGACCGCGCTACTGGCAGGCGATCCATTACTACCGGCTGTTCATCGGCAATTTCGAGAACGGCGACGGTTTCATGCTGCTGCGGATCACGGATGCCGAGGGCAAGACCCGGCGGCCCGGCGTGCTGCTGGTTAACGGCGACTACGAGGAGATCACCGACCTCAACATCATCACCGACTGGACTGAGCAGCAGGACCCCGCACGGGTGAAGCTGGGGGTCGCCACGGCGAAACGCCGGGCGATCATCGACGTCGAGGTGCTGACGCTGGCGCCCCTGCGCAATCGGCGCAAGGTCGAGGACGAGGTGCTGATCTCGCGCATCGCCGAAGGGTATTCCCGTTTCACCTGGGACGGGCGCGAAGGCTACGGCATGACCGAGTACATCGAGCGCATGATCGACGGACAGCCGGTCGGGTATCCGCTGTGACCACCATGCTGAAAGGCCTGAACCAGGAGCGCATCGTCGGCGTGATCGCCGTGCTGCTGTTCGTGGGTTTCGCCATCGGGCTGCCGGGATTCCTGGGCGGCGCCAACATCCTGTCGCTGATCCAGAACGTGTCGATCCTCGGCATCCTCGGGATCGGCATGGCGATCGGCATCATCGGGCGGGGGATCGACCTGTCGATGGTCTCGACCATGGTGATCTCGGTCGCATGGATGCTGGTCATGGTGAACGACGGCACGCACCTCTGGCTCGCCGTGGCGCTGGCTTTCGGGTTCGCCGTGATCGTCGGGCTCGTGAACGGTTTCCTGATCGCCTATGTCGAGGTGCCCGCGATCTTTGCCACCCTGGCAATGGGGATCGTGGTCTACGGCTTCGGTAAGTCCTTCATGATCGGGCAGGACGTCGTCTATCTGCCGCAGGGGGAAAGCTGGTTCTACCGGATCGGCAGCGGGCAGGTCGCGGGGATCCCGAACCCGGTGATCGCCTTTGCGCTGGTGGCGCTGGTGGCCGCATTGTTCCTGAAGTTCACCAAGGTCGGGCGCTACGTCTATGCCATCGGCAACAACGTCGCCACGGCGCGCATCACGGGGGTGCCGGCGCGGCCGGTGATCCTCGCGCAATACGTGCTGATCGCGGTGATCGCCGTCGTGGCGGGCATCGTTGTCGCGACTGCCGTGACCTCGATGAACACGCGGCTGGCGCTGTCGACGCAGGTCTACGACGTGATCCTCGTCGTGGTGCTGGGGGGCATCGGCCTGTCGGGCGGCAAGGGCGGGGTGCGCAACGTGATCGTGGGCACCATCCTGATCGGCATCCTGCTGAACGGCATGACCATCATGAACCTGGGTTACACCACCCAGAACATCTTCAAGAGCGTGATCCTTCTGGCCGCCATCGTGATCGACACGATGCTGAACCCGAGGGATGAGCAGACCGCGCAGCACGGCGACATCTGACGCGCGGTCATAACAAGAACGGGTCAACGAGGAGGAATGACCATGAAGACGAGAAAGATCCTGGCGGCCGCTGCCGCCGTGGCAACAGCCATCGCCGGTCTCGCGACCGCATCGCTGGCGGAGCCCTTCGACGACGGACAGTCCAAGACCTACTACGAAAAGCTGACCGGCAAGAAGGTCGGCTTCGTGCCGCTGTCGATGGGCTTCGACCTGACCGAGGGCTGGAACGCGGGCCTGCAGAACCAGGCCGAGGCGCTGGGATACGAGGTCACGATCCGCGACCCGAACTGGAACACCGAGGCCGGCGTGCAGGCGGCAAACGGGCTGATCGCGGAGCAGCCGGACGTGCTGATCCTGCATCCGCTGGACATGCAGGCCTATAACCGGACGGTGCAGAAGGCGATGGCATCGGGCATCAACGTGATCCAGGTCAACCTGAAGTCGGTGACCAATGGCGATGTCTATGTCGGGACCGACTGGTACGAGATGGGCCAGAAGCAGGCGCAGGCCGTGGTCGATGCCTGCGGCGAAGGCTCGGGCGGGAACGGCAAGATCGCCTTCGTGCAGGGCATGCTGGCGACGCCGACCGCCACGATCTCGGGGCAGGGGGCGCAGGACGTCTTCGATCAGCATCCCGAGATCGAGGTCGTCGCCACGCAGGCGGCGGACTGGGATGCGTCCAAGGCGCAGGCCATCACCTCGACCATTCTCAAGCAGCACCCGGATCTTTGTGGGATCCTCGGGCTCTGGGACGGGCAGGACATCGGCACCGCGGCGGCGATCCGCGAGGCCGGGGTGCAGGACCAGGTGTTCCTTGTCACCTCGGGCGGCGGCAACCAGTCGGCGGCCTGCGACAACATCGAGAACGGCAACTTCGACGCCTACTACAGCTACGACGTGCCCGGACAGGCGCGTGACCTGAACTCGGCGGTGAAGATCCTGCTGCAGACCGATCCCGAGCCGGGGTCCGCGCCCTTCGCGCTCTACACGCCGCTCAAGTACATCACGAAGGAGAACATGACCGCTTCCTCGTGCTGGACGCTGGACGAGTTGAAGGCCAACGGCGGCTGACCCGCCCGTGACACCGCGCGGTCCGCTGCGGCGGGCCGTGCCTATCTCGTTTCCTGGAGTTGCAGAAGATGTCCCTTTCCGAGAGCATGATCCGGTGGCGTTATCGTTACGTCCCCGACAAGGCCATCGGCGAGATCCTGTCGAAGAACTGGATCGACACGCTGATACCGGCCTTCTTTCTCGCCGTCGTGCTGGTGGTCTTCGGCACGCAGATGCCGACCTTCCTGTCGGCGGCGAACCTGTCGGACATCGGGCGCATCTACGGGGAATACCTGTTCATCGCCATCGGGCTGACCGTGGTGATGATGGCGGGCGGCATCGACCTGTCGGTGGGGTCGATCTTTGCGCTGTGCAACTTCGTCGCCCTGTCACTGATCAACTACCTTGAATGGAACATCGCCCTTGGCATGGTGCTGGTCGTGGCCGTCGGCGCGCTCGTCGGGCTGATCAACGGCATCCTCATCGGCTACCTGCGGTTGCGCGCCTTTTTGACCACGCTGGTCATGCTGATCATCGTGCGCGCGGTGGTGGACATGCTGCTGCTGGACTACGCCATGATCATCGGACGCGGGTTCAACATGTCGACCGTCTGGGAGTTCATGGCGCTCGGATCCTTCTTTGGGATCCCGGCAAGCCTGCTGGCGGCCATCGCGGTGGCCATCGCGGCGCATGTCACGCTGACGCGGCTGCGCTTCGGCTGGCACGTCATGGCGGTGGGCGGCTCGCGTCGCTCGGCCTTCAACGCAGGCATCAAGGTGAAGCGGACGGTCTGCCTGACCTACGTCCTGTCGGGCGCGCTCTGCGGGCTGGCGGCCTGTTTCTACGCTGCGCGCCTGTCGAGCGCGAGCGCGGACGTGGGCCGGGGGCTCGAGGTCACGATCCTGACCGCCGTGGTGCTGGGCGGCATCAGCCTCGGCGGCGGGCGCGGGTCGGTGGTGAAGGCGGCCCTCGGGACGCTCATCATCCTGCTGGTGCAGAACAGCCTGATCCAGATGGGGTTCCTGTCGGGCACCTCCTCGCTGATCCTCGGCTGCGTGCTGCTGGCGGCGGTGGCCATCGACGTGCGCTGGGTCAAGAACCGACACAAGGTGCTGGCGCGGGCCTATGTCTCGCCCACCTTCTTTAAGCTGCCGCCTCTGCCGGAGACGGCGCAGGGCTCGGGCAGCGACTATGCCCTGAACGACCGGCTGCGCGGGGTCGAGGCCATCGGCCTGGGCGAGCTCGACGGGCCGGAGGACATGATCTTCGACCGCGAGGACAACATGTACTGCGGCAGCCGCCACGGCGACGTGATGCGCATCCTCGCGCCGGATTACAAACAGGTTGAGGTCTTCGCCCATATCGGCGGGCACCCGCTGGGCATGGCCTTCGACGCGGAGGATAACCTGCATGTCTGCGTCGGTGGCATGGGGCTGTTCAGGATTGCGCCGGACCGGACCGTGACCAAGCTGTCGGACGAGACCAACCGCACCTGGACCTCCATCGTCGATGACAGCCGGTTGCGGCTGGCCGACGACCTCGACATCGCTCCGGACGGCCGCGTGTTCTTCTCCGAGGCGACGGTGCGCTACGAGATGTACGACTGGATGGTCGACGCGCTGGAGGCCCGGGGCAACGGCCGGATCATCTGCTACGACCCCAGGACCGACACATCGCGCACCGTCGTGCCGAACAAGCAGTTGCCCAACGGCATCTGCGTGGAGTTCGAAGGCCAGTCGCTGCTTTACGCCGAGACATGGGGTTGCCGGATCACCCGCTACTGGTTCGACGGGCCGAAAAAGGGCCAGACCGAGGTCGTGATCGACAACCTGCCGGGCTATCCCGACAACATCAACCGCGCCTCGGACGGGACCTACTGGTGCGCGCTCTGCGGGATGCGCTCTCCGGTCTTCGACCTCGCGCAGGAGATGCCGGGCTTCCGCCGCCGGATGGTGCAGGCGGTGGCGCGGGACGACTGGCTGTACCCGAACATGAACACCGGCTGCGTCATCAAGTTCGATGCCGAGGGCAACGTGCTGGACGTGCTCTGGGATCTCGGCGGCGAAGCGCATCCGATGATCACCTCGATCCGCGAGCACAAGGGGTACCTCTACCTCGGCGGGATCTACAACAACCGCGTCGGGCGCTACCGCATCCCGGGGGCGGACCCGGAGTGGACCTCCTACGACTCCTATTGGGGCAAGAAGTCATGATCGCTTTTCTGAAACGCCGGCTCGACCATATCCGGGGCAGCGGGGAGGCGGCGGTGACCGTGCCCTCGCTGGACGGGGCGCTGCGGCCGAACCAGTTGCTCGACCGGGCGGAGGCGGTGCGCGAGGTGCGCGCGCCGGATGTGCTGGCGGTGGCGGGGGAGCGGGTTCTCTATGCCGCCGGGCCTGCGGTGCACGCGCTCGACGGGACGGAGGTGCACCGCTTCGACAGCGACGTGAGCGCGCTGGCGGCGGGGCCGGAGGAAGTGCTGGCCGTGGGGCTGAACGACGGCGGGGTGCGGATCGTCGGCGGGCCGCATGCGGGCGGGGTGCCGGGCGGGCCATACCCTTGCCCGACCGCGCTGCTCTTCGACGGGGCCGGAACGCTGTGGATCGCGAACGGCTCGCAGGATCGCGCGCCCGACCACTGGAAGCATGACCTGATGAGCCGGGGCGCATCGGGCAGCGTCTGGCGGGTGGACCTCGCGGGCGGCAAGGCCGAGCGGGTCATGGACGCGCTTGCCTGGCCCTTCGGGCTGGGGCTGTCGCCGCAGGGGCTGATCCTGACGGAGGCGTGGCGGCACCGCGTTTCCCTGCGCTGCCCGGATGGCAGCGTCACCTATCCGCTGGCCGACCTGCCTGGCTACCCCGCGCGCATCGCGCCGAGCGGGGACGGCGGCTGGTGGCTGGCGGTCTTCGCGCCGCGCAACCAGCTGACGGAGTTCATCCTGCGCGAACCTGCCTTTCGCGCCCGGATGATGGCCGAGATCGACCCGGCCTTCTGGGCCGCCCCCGCGCTGGAGGCGACCGACAGCTTCATGCGCCCCTTGCAGGGCGGTGCGCAGAAGCATCTGGGCGTGGTGAAACCCTGGGCGCCGACGCAGTCCTACGGGCTGGTGATCCGGCTGGACGAGAAACTGCACCCGCTCTTCAGCCAGCACAGCCGCGCGGACGGGCGGCGGCACGGGATCACCAGCGTGGTCGAGGCGGGCGGGCGCGTCTACGCCGCGTCAAAGGGCGGCGACGTGATCCTCGCGCTGGACATGACGAAGGGGAGGGCCGGGGTATGAGCGCCTTGCTGGAAATGCGCAACGTCACCAAGGAATACCGGGGCGTTCCGGCCATCACGGACGTGGATTTCCGCCTGCAACAGGGCGAGGTCCACGCCCTTCTGGGAGAGAACGGCGCGGGGAAGTCGACGCTGACCAAGATGATGTGCGGCGTGACGCAGGCGACGCGGGGGGAGATACTCCTCGACGGCAAGCCGGTCAACTTCCAGACGCCGGCCGAGGCGCTGGAACACGGGGTGGCGATGGTCTTCCAGGAAACCAGCCTCGTGCCATCGATGACCGTGGCGCAGAATCTCTACCTGGGTGACGAGAAGCTGTTCAACCGCATCCGGGGGCTGAACATCGCGGCGCAGACCTTCCTTCAGTCGTTGAACTTCAACGTGAACCCGACCGCGACGGTCAGCAGCCTTGGCGCCGCGCACAAGCAGATGGTGGAGATCGCCCGCGCGGTGCGTAAGAACGTGCGGATCATCATCTTCGACGAACCGACCGCCGCGCTCACGCCGGAGGAAAAGCACCACTTCTTCTCGCTGGTCGCACGGCTGAAGGAACGCGGCGTATCGATCATCTTCATCTCGCACGCGCTGGAAGAGGCGCTGCAGATCGGCGACAACATCACCGTCCTGCGCGACGGCGCGCTGATCGAGACGGCGCCGGCCAAGAGTTTTGACCGCGACCGGATCATCAAGGCGATGGTCGGCCGGTCGATCGAGAATTCGACACACGGGGTCAAGCGCCGGTCGGTCCGGCAGGGGCAGGAACGGGTGCTGTCGGTGCAGAACGTGTCGATGGGCACCATCGTGCGCAACACTTCCTTCTCGGTGTACTCGGGCCAGATCACCGGCATGTTCGGGCTGATCGGGTCGGGCCGCACCGAGGTCGCCAAGATCATCGCGGGCGTGGTCAAGCGCAACTTCCTCAACGGCGGGGAAATCTGGCTCGACGACCGGTCCGTCCGCTACCGCGTGCCGCGCAGCGCGATGGAGGACGGGATCGTCTACGTCACCGAGGACCGCAAGGCCGAGGGCTTCTTCGAGACCATGTCGATCGCCGAGAACATCTCCATGGGGGTGCAGACGGCGGGGCTGAACAAGGCCGCGGTGGTGACGCGCAGCGAAATGTCGGCGCTGGCGGCGGAATGGACGAAGCAGCTGAACATCAAGGCCATCGACAGCGATGCGCGGGTGATCGAATTGTCGGGCGGCAACCAGCAGAAGGTGGTGATCGCCAAGTCGCTGGCGCAGCGACCGCGCATCGTGATCTTCGACGAACCGACGCGCGGCGTGGACGTGGGCGCCATCGCGGAGATCCACCAGCTGATCAACCGGCTGGCGGACGAGGGGCTGGCGGTGGTGGTGATCTCCTCCTACCTGCCCGAGATCATGTCGATCTCGGACCGCATCCTCGTCTGCCGCGCGGGTCGGGTGGTGGAGGAGTTCGATCCGCTGGAGGCGACCGAGGAGCAGATCATGTTCGCGGCGGTGCACTGAAGGCGCCGTCGCGCAGCCGCGCCTCCAGTTCATGCCGCATGATCTTGCCGGTGGTGAAGCGTGGCAGGTCGTCGTAGTCGACGAAATGCACCTCCTTCGGGCGCTTGTACCCGGCGAGTTCGACGCGGCAGAGCGCCTCGATCCCCGCTTCGTCCAGATCGCTGCCCTTGCGCGCGACGAAGGCGACCGGCACCTCGCCCCAGTGGGCGTCCGCCTTGCGCACGATGACCGCGTCGCGGATGCGCGGGTCGGCCAGCAGCACGCGCTCGATCTCGGCGGGATAGATGTTCTCGCCGCCGGACTTGATCATGTACTTGGCGCGGTCCACGAAATCGAAGGTGCCGTCGGCGTGGCGGACGAACATGTCGCCCATGCGGAACCGTCCGCCGCGGAAATCCTTGGCGTTGGTCTCTGGCGCGTTCCAATAGCCGGAAAAGATCGTCGGGCCGCGCACCGCCATCTCTCCGGGCGTGCCGTCGGGGACCTCGTTGCCCTCCGCGTCCACGAGGATCGCGTCCACCAGCATCGACAGGCGTTTGGACAGGTTGCCCTGCAACAGTTCCTCCGGCGTCATGGTGCGCGCCGATCCGGGCGGCAGACCGGTCTCGGTCGAGCCGAAGCTGTTGAGGTAGCCCGACCCCGACAGCCGCGCGAGGTCGGCGGCGAGATCGCGCGGCACGAGGTCGATCATCGCGCCGATGGCGCGCACGCCGGCGACCTGCGGGCGCTCGGCGCGCAGGATCTCCACCACCGGCTCGATCGTGCCGGGCATCAGCAGCAGCCAGCCCAGCGTCTGGCGCGCCATAATGTCGACGATGGCGCGCGCGTCGTAGCCGTCGAGGATGTGCACACAGGCACCCATCATCAGCGTCGCCAGCACTTGGTCGGTCGAGCCCATATGGAACATCGGCGCCCAGGCGATGAAGTCGTCCTCGGGCGTGACGTTCAGATCCATGCGGTAGGCGCACATGCGCGCGATCTCGGCCCGGTGGCTGATGAGCGCGCCCTTGGGCAGGCCGGTGGTGCCGGAGGTATAGAGGATGATGAGCCCGGCCTCGGGGTCGACCTGCGGCAGCGCGGGCAGGGGGTCGTGCGCGGTCAGGGCGGGCCAGTCGTCCTCGATCACCAGCAGGGGCGCGTCATGGCCGGTCTCGGCATAGGCTGAGGCATGGCGGGCGGAGGCGATGACGAGTGCGGGTTCGACCAGCTGGATGCAATGGGTCAGCTCGGCCCGCTCCAACCGCCAGTTCTGGCAGGCGACGATCAGGCCGAGCGCGGCGGCGGCGAGTTCGAGCTCGGCGTACTCCTGCCGGTTCTCCGACAGCAGCGCCACCCGGTCGCCCGCCTGCAATCCCCGCGTGGCCAGCGCGCCGGCCAGCGCAAGCACGCGACCTTCAAGCGCGCGGTAGGTGACATCGCCCGCAAGCGAGGTGATCGCCACCTTGTCCGGCGACCGCCGCACGGTCGCGCGGAACAGGTCGAAGACGCTCGCCTTGCCGCTACCCGAAGTTCCTTCCAGCATCCGCTTTCCTCCCCGATCGCGGTTCAGTGTCTCTCCAGCGACTCGGCCAGTGCCGACAGCCGTGCCGCCACCGGATCCGGCGCCGCGATGCCGCCCATCACGATCTCCACCATCGCATCGGCCAGCGCATCCGGGTCCAGTGTACCGCCGCCCCAGAGGTAACCCCAGATGGCATGTTCGACGCCCCCGTATATCAGGTCGCGCACCAGCCGCAGGTCGTCGCCTGCGCGGATTTCACCGGCGGCGATGCCGTCGCGGATGATCTCCAGCGTGCGGGCGGTATAAAGGCTGTTCAGCCGATAGACCTGCGTGTCGCGGTAGCCTGCGCTGCCGCGCACGTGGTTGAACATCAGCCGGCAGAGTTCCGGCTCCTCGAAGACGGTCTGCAGGTGGCGCCAGACCATGAAACGCAGGCGCGGGCGGGTGCCCTCGATCCCCGCCAGTTCCTGCGCATAGCTGTGCAGCATGCCTTCGTACCATGTTTCGATGGTACGTGTCAGAAGCGCTGCCTTGCCGTCGAAGAAGCGGTAGATGCTGCCTTCGACCATGCCGGCGCGGGCAGCGATGGAGGACATCGACGCGCCGTCGAAACCGGCAAGGCGGAATTCCTCGGTTGCGGCGGCGAGGATCTGCGCCTCGCGGACCTCGCGCGACAATCGTGCGGTGCGGGGCGCCCGGGCGGTCATTCGTCCGCCACGTAGTAGGAAGGTTTGCGCTTCTCTACGAAGGCGGTGATGCCTTCGCGCGATTCGGGGTTGGAGAAGGCGTCGAAGACCGCGTCGAGCGCGATGCGGTTGGCCTCGGCCAGCGGCACGTCGGCGGCGCGCAGGGCGGCGCGCTTGGTCAGGGCCACGGCATCGGGGCCGCACATGAGGAAACGCGCGGCGAAGGTTTCGGCCTCGGCCGCCAGCGCGTCGGGTGCGACCACGCGGCTCACGAGGCCCCGCGCCAGCGCCGCCTCTCCGTCGAGGGCATCGCCCGACATCAGCATGTCGAGCGCGGCTTCGCGCCCGATCAGGCGGATGAGCTGCTGTATGCCGTTGCCCCCCGGCACGAGTCCGTGCCGCACCTCGGGTTGGCCGATCCGGGCGGAGGCGGACATCAGCCGGAAGTCGCAGGCGAGCGCGAGTTCCATGCCGCCCCCCAGCGCATGACCGTTGATGGCGGCGATGGTCGGACAGGGAAGCCATTGCACCGTGTCGAAGACTTCGAGGATGCGGTGCACGTAGGGGTCGCGGGCGGCGCGGGGGTTGTCCGCCAGCCCCGACTCCGGATCGACGAAATACTTGAGGTGCGCGCCGCCGCAAAAGACACGGTCCTGCCCGGTCACGATCAGCGCGCGCGGCGGGTCGGCACGCAGGCTTCGGAAGGTGGCGAGCAGGCTGTCGAGCATTTCCCAGGTGAGCGTGTTCATCCGGGCGCCCTGCGCCAGCGTCAGGCGCAGGATGCCGGGCCGCACCTCTTCCGTGGTGACGTGGTCTTTGGCGGTTTCGGTCATGGGGGCCTCCCTTCGCTGCGCGGAAAACCGTTGACAGCCGGTTGCCGCATCATATTAATGAATACAGTTCATTAAGGTGAGCACTTCGGCAAGTCAAAAATGAAAGCCACTTGCTGCTTTGTGTATAAGGGAGGGGAAAATGCGCCAATTTTCAGTTTTCGTAGCTGATTCGTGCCATGGCGTAGATCTTGGCCGCGCGTTTGCTGCGCAAATAAGTCAACCTCACCTTTTCGCGGATCGCGCCGCCGATGCTTGAGCTGCGAAACGTTCAGGTTCTCTATGATCGTGCCATCGAGGCGGTGCGCGATGTGTCCTTGAGCGTGCCCGATGGCGCGATGGTGGCCCTGCTGGGCTCCAACGGGGCGGGAAAGTCCACGATTCTCAAGGCGATCAGCGGCGTTCTGACCCAGGAGGATGGCGAGGTCGTCGCGGGATCGGTGATGTTTGACGGCAAGCCACTGGGCGGGTCCGCCCCCCGCGACATCGTGCGGCGCGGCATCATCCAGGTGCCCGAGGGCCGCGCGCTCTTTGCCCCCCTGACGGTGGAGGAGAACCTGCTGATGGGGGGATTCACCCGGTCGAGGTCCGCCGCGAAGGAGGGGATCGAGCGGGTCTATGACCTGTTTCCCAAGGTGCGCGAGCGGCGTCACCAGATCGCGGGCTACCTGTCGGGCGGGGAACAGCAGATGGTCGCCATCGGGCGCGCGCTGATGGCCGAGCCGAAGGTGCTGATGCTGGACGAACCCTCGCTGGGCCTGGCACCGCAGATCATCGAGGACATCTTCTCGGCCGTGGTGGCGCTGAACCGCGATGCCGGTGTGACCGTGCTGCTGGTCGAACAGAACGCCCAGCTGGCGCTGGAGGTGACATCGCGCGGTTACATCATCGAGAATGGGCGCATCGTGCTGGACGGCGCGTCCGAGGATCTGCGCCGCAATGCGGATGTGCAGGAATTCTACCTTGGCATGGCAAAGGGCGAGCGGCGGTCGATGCGCGACGTCAAGCACTACAAGCGCCGCAAGCGGTGGCTGTCATGAGTTTCCTGAAGCTGGAGGGCGTGACCAAGCGGTTCGGCGGCCTGACCGCGGTCAGCGAGATCGACATGACCGTCGAACGCGGCCAGATCTACAGCCTGATCGGGCCGAACGGCGCGGGCAAGACGACACTGTTCAACCTGATCTCGTCGGTTCTGCCGGTCAGCGCAGGGCGGATCACGTTCGACGGGCAGGACATCACCCGCACACCGACCCACGCGATGGCAAAGCTCGGCATGGCGCGGACGTTCCAGAACCTCGCCGTTTTCAAGCACGAGAGCGTGGTGAACAACATCCTGACCGGCCTTCATTCCCGCCTGCGCACCGATCCGTTGTCCGCGGCGGTGTTCTGGGGCCGCGCGCGCCGCGAGGAACTCTGGGCGCGCGAGCGGGCGGAAGAGATCATCGACTTCCTCGAGATCGAGGACCTGCGCGACCTGCCCGTGGGCACCCTGTCCTACGGGCAGCAGAAACGGGTGGAGCTGGGCCGCGCGCTGGCGGTGGAGCCGAAGCTGCTGCTGCTGGACGAGATGGTGTCGGGCATGAACCAGGAGGAGCGCGAGGACATCGGGCGCTTCGTCCTGGACCTGAAGGAGGAACTGGGTATGACCGTGCTGATGGTCGAACACGACATGGGCATCGTGATGGACATTTCGGACCGGGTTTGCGTCATGCACCATGGCGCTAAGATCGCGGAAGGCACGCCAGCGGAGGTGTCGGCCGACCCGGAGGTGATCGAGGCCTACCTGGGCGGGAGCCGGGCGGCATGAGCCTGAAACTCGACGCCATCCCCGGCATGACCATGCCGCAGGTGCTGCGAGAGCGGGCCCGGCTGCACGGGTCCGACCTTGCCCTGCGCGAAAAGGTGCGCGGGCTCTGGCAGCGGACGACCTGGGCCGACTACTACGAACAGGCGCGCCTGACCGCGATCGGTCTCTATGCCCTGGGGTTCCGCCCCGGCGACCGGCTGGCCATTGCCAGCGACGATACCCCGCAGTGGTATTTCTCGGACCTCGCGGCACAGATGCTGGGCGGCGCGGGGCTGGGCATCTATCCGACGAACCCCTGGCCGGAACTGCAGTATATCGTCCGCCACTCCAAGGCGCGGTTCGTCGTCGCGGGTGACCAGGAACAGACCGACAAGGTTCTGGATGCGCAGGCGAACGAGGGTGGGCTGCCGGACCTTCAACAGCTCATCTGCGTCGACATGAAGGGCATGCGCGCCTATTCCCGCGAGGGCCTGATGGGTTTCGACGATCTGCTGGCGCTGGGGCGCGAGCGGGAGGCCGAACTGGGTGCCGAGGTGGACCGGCTGATCGACGCGGGCCAACCCGAGGATACCGCGATCATCGTCTATACCTCGGGCACGACGGGCATGCCCAAGGGCGCGATGCTGAGCCATCGCAACATGCTGTCCAACGCCTGCGACATCGCCCGCATCCACGGGCTCGACGCCCGCAGCTATTCTGTGTTGTGCTACCTGCCGCTGTGCCACGTGGCCGAACGCAGCTTCTCGCTCGTCCAGCAGATCGTGACCGGCTGCACGGTCTCCTTCGCCGAAAGCGTGGACACCGTGGTGCCCAACCTGCGCGAGATCGCGCCGCTGGGGTTCCTCGGCGTGCCGCGCATCTGGGAGAAGATGCAGCAGAGCATCGACTACCGCGTGCAGGACACCACGCCGCTGCAGCGCCGTGTCTTCAACTTTGCCATTGCGCGGGGCAAGCAGATCGCGCGGCGGCGGCTGGCGAACGGCGGACGCTTTGCATCCGGTGGGGATCGGGTGATGTTCGGCCTGCTCTGGCTGGTGTGTCTGCGTGCCTTGCAGAAATACCTCGGGCTGAACCGGGTGCGGACCGCCTTCTGCGGCGGGGCCTCGATTTCCGAGGAGGTGCTGCTGTTCTTCTGGACGCTCGGCGTGCCGGTCTACCAGATCTATGGCATGACCGAATGTGCCGGTGCCTCCCACTCGCAGCGGCCCGGGGCGACCTCGCTGGGCACCTCCGGCCCGCTCCTGGGCGTGTTCGAACAGAAACTGGCCGAGGATGGCGAGCTGCTGATCCGGGGCGAGGCCTGTTTTCAGGGCTATCTCTTCAACGACGAGGCGACCGAGGCGGCCTATGCCGATGGCTGGCTGCACACCGGCGACATCGTCCAGATCGAGGACGGCGGCGAGTTGCGGGTGATGGACCGCAAGAAGGACATCCTCATCACCTCGGGGGGCAAGAACATCACCCCCAGCCTGATCGAGAACGCGCTCAAGGACAGCCCCTATATCCGCGAGGCGATCCTGCTGGGTGACGGGCGCAAGTTTCTCTCGGCCCTGTTGCAGATCGACCTCGAGACGACGGGCAAGTGGGCGCAGGCCAATGACGTGCAGTACACGACCTACCGCACGCTGGCCGAGAACCCCAAGGTGCGCGAGTTGATCGCGGGTGAGGTGGCCCGCGTCAACGACCGCTTTGCCCGGGTCGAGAACATCCGCAAGTTCGAGATCCTGCGCAAGGAACTCGACCACGACGATGGCGAGTTGACGGCGACCATGAAGGTGCGCCGCAAGGCCATCGAGGCCAAGTTCGCCGACGAGATACAGACGATCTACGGGGATGCTGCCTGATGGACTACTTCTTGCTCCTGCTGTCGACCGGCCTTGTGATCGGTGCCTCCTACGGGTTGATCGCGATGGGTTTCGCGCTGGTCTACAAGGCCACGGGCGTGGTCAACTTCGCCCATGGCGAGCTGGTGATGCTGACGGCCTACGTCGCGTTCACCCTGACCACGACATTCGATCTTTCCTTCGTTCCGCTGATGCTGCTGACCATTCCCATCGCCATGGTGATCGGCCTGACGCTGGAGCGGCTGTTCATCCGCCCGATGCTGGGCGAGCCGGTGTTTTCCATCGTGATGGTGACGATCGGGCTTGCGGTCATGCTGCGGGGTATCACGATCATGATCTGGGGACCGGATCCGCACAACCTCACGGCGGGGGTCACGACGCAGGTGATCATGATCGGCAACCTGCCGTTTTACGCCGCGCAGCTGATGTCCATCGCGGCGCTGGCGATCTGCATGGTGGCGGCCTGGGCGTTCCTGCGCTTTTCGCGCATCGGGATCGCCATGCGCGCCGTCGCGGCGCATGAAACCGCGGCGCTGCTGGTCGGCATCTCGGTGAAGGGTGTCCACGCGATGGCCTGGGCGCTGTCCTCGGCGCTGGCTGCGGTGGCGGGGGTGCTCTTCGCCATGAACTTCAAGCTGGCGCCCGACCTGTGGTTCCAGGGGCTGAAATCCTTCCCGGCGGTCATTCTCGGCGGGCTGGATTCGATCCTCGGGTCGGCTCTGGCGGGGCTGGTCATCGGCATCATCGAGATGATGTCACAGGGCTACATCGGCCAGGGATTGCGCGAGATCTCGGGCTTCATCGTCATCGTCATCGTGCTGATGGTCAGGCCCTACGGGCTGTTCGGCGACAAGGACATCGAGAGGGTCTGACATGCGTACCGGTCACTTCCAGGAAACCACCGGGCAGCTTATCGCCCTCACCGACAACCGGGTCACGCTGAGCTGGCTGGCCGTTTTGATGATCGCCTTGCTGCTGGCCCCGCTGCTGGTGGGGAACTACACGCTGACCCTGATGGTCACGGTGCTGATCGCCGTCGTGGGGGCGGTGGGTCTCAACCTGCTGACCGGGACCACCGGGCTGATCTCGCTCGGGCAGGCGGGCTTCCTCGCCGTCGGGGCCTACGGCAACGCGGTGCTGCTGACGGATTACGGCTGGCCGGTCTGGCTGTCGCTGCCCGCGGGCGGCGTGGTCGCGGGGTTGATCAGCCTGCTGGTGGGCGTGCCCTCGCTGCGGCTCAAGGGGCTGTACCTCGCCATCACCACGCTGGCGTTTTCCTTCATCGTCAGCCACGTCATCCTTTACGCCGAGCCGATCACCCACGGGCCGAACGGCATCTTCGTGAACGGGGCGACGCTCTTTGGCGTGAACGTCCAGAAGGGCGCGCCGCTCTATTACCTCGCGCTGGGGGTCGCCGTGGCGGTGATCCTGATGGTGCTGAACATGCAGCGCACCCGCATCGGGCGAGCGTGGCTCGCGATCCGCGACCACGACATCGCGGCCCGCGCCATGGGCATCGACCTCACGCGCTACAAGCTGCTGGCCTTTGTCGCGTCGTCGTTCATCGTCGGCATCGCGGGCGGGCTGATGTCGCTGCAGATCCGCTTCATCAACATCGACGTCTTCGCGCTGATCCTGTCGATCGAGGCGCTGGCGATCATCATCCTCGGCGGACTCGGGTCGGTGGCGGGGGCGGTGCTGGGCGCGGTCTTTCTGACCCTCCTGCCGGAGGCGATCCGAATCTTCTTCAACCTGATCCTCGAGCCGGGGTCGGCGTTCTATTCCACTTACGTCTACGAAATTCGCGGCGTGGCCTACGGGGCCGTGATCGTCGCGTTCCTGCGTTTCAAGCCCGATGGGCTCATCGGGCTTTGGCGTGACCAGAAGAAATTCTGGAGCAACTGGCCGCTGGCATACTGACCTGCGGCTTTCAACGGGAGGAAGACATGAAAACATTTGCCTGCGCCGCACTCGCGGCACTGCTCGGCACCACGGCGATGGCCGCGGACCCGGGCGTCACGGACACCGAGATCAAGATCGGCGACGTGAACATCATGACCGGGCCCGCGTCCTTCATCGGGCGCGCGGTGTCGATCGGATCCAAGATCGCCGCCGCCGAGATCAACGAGAACGGTGGCGTGAACGGGCGCCAGATCACCATCGTGACCGAGGATGACGGCTATGTTCCGGCCCGGTCCTTCCAGGCGCTGACCAAGCTGATCGAGGTCGACGAGATCTTCGCACTCAACGGCACGTCGGGCACCGCCAACGTGCTCGCCATGATGCCGCTGATCGAGGAGAACAACCTGCCGACCATCGTCTCGACCGCGCCGAACGAACTGGTCTACGATCCGGTCCGGCCGTCGGTCTTTACCCTTGGCGCCAGCTATTCCGACGCCTTCTACGCGCAGCTCAAGTACATCCACGAGAACGCCGAGCCGGAGAACGCCGTCTACGGGCTCATCCGTCAGGACGACGACTTTGGCGTGGCGGTGGAACACGGCTACGACCGCGCGATCGAGGAATTCGGCGTGACGGACGGCGCCCGGGTGGCCTTCAAGAAGGGGACGTCCAACTTCGCCGCCGAAGTGGTGCAGTTTAGGTCGGCCGGGGTCAACGTGCTGGCCAACGGCGGGATCATCTCGGGGGCGGCCAACATCCTGTCCGAGGCGCGCAAGCTGGGGCTCGACCTCCAGTCGGCGCAGGTCTGGTCCGAGGACATGCCGCTTTCGGTGAACCTCGCCGCCGAAGCGGGCTACAACTACTACGTGGCGGACTACGTGGCGCTGGTGGGCGAGGCCAACGAGGCCTTCCGCGAGAAGGCGGCCAAATACGTGACGGAGGACGACCTCGGGGCGATGAACCGCTATACCTACGTCACCTATGCCTCGCTGATGGCGATGGCCGAGGCGATGCGCGGCTGCGGCGAGGACCTGACCCGGCAGTGCACCATCGACAACCTGCGCGCGATGGAGAATTTCGACGTCGGCGGCATCGTCGCCCCGCTGAGCTTCAACAACGACCTGCAGCTGTCGGGCACCGCGCTGGCCGTCTATCAGCTCGACGCCGAGACCAAGACCTTCACTCAGAAGACCGACTTTATCGACTACTGAGTGCTCCCCGGGGGCGCGCGTGCATCGCGCGCCCCATCCAATTTTTCCCGGAGAATGACGATGGCTTTGCCCGAAGCATGGCGGGGGCGACTGGCCCTTCCCGTGATCGCCGCGCCGATGTTCCTGATCTCGACGCCCGCGCAGGTGATCGCCTGCTGCCGCAATGGCGTGGCGGGCACCTTCCCGGCACTGAACCAGCGGAGCACCGAAGGCTATGCCGACTGGCTGGCCGAGGTGAGCGAGGCGCTGGGGCCGCAGGACGCGCCTTTCGGGGTGAACCTCGTCGTGCACGGCTCCAACGCGCGGCTGGAGGCGGACCTCGCCGCCACGGTGACGCATCGCGTTCCGCTGGTCGTGACCTCGCTCGGTGTCGATCCGGCGGTCATAGAGGCGGTGCATGCCTACGGTGGGCTGGTGTTCCACGACGTGACCAACCGGCGTTTTGCCGAACGCGCCATCGCGGCGGGCGTCGACGGGCTGATCGCGGTCAGCCAGGGCGCGGGTGGCCACGCAGGCGCAATCAATCCCTTTGCGATCCTGACCGAGCTGCGCGCGGTATTTGACGGCCCCTTGGTCCTGGGCGGCGCGCTTTCCACCGGCGCGCAGGTCGCGGCGGCGCAGATGGCGGGGGCGGATCTGGCCTATCTCGGCACGCGGTTTCTTGCCACCAAGGAGACCAGCGCGCTGCAGGGACACCTGGACATGATCGTCGCGGGCCACGCCGAGGACATCGCCCTGTCGCCCGGCGTCAGCGGCATCCCCGCCAACTTCCTGCGCGCCAGCCTGTCGGCGGCGGGCATCGACCCGGACAGCGGCGAACCTCCGGCGGAGCGCAATTTCGGCACCACCGGCAACCTCAAGCCATGGCGCGACATCTGGGCGGCGGGGCAGGGCATCGGCGCGATCCGCGACGTGCCGGCAACAGCCGATCTGTGCGCCAAGCTGGTGGCGGAGTATCGCGCGGCCATCGACGGGGCGGCAACGCTTGCGGTCGGTCTGCGCTGAGCGCGCGCCGCGCGCTTCTGCGGACAACCGGGCGAATTGAAACCCGCGGGCAGGCTGCTAGGATGATCCTCCGCGGCCCGTGCTGCCGGGCGATTGGCCGCAGCCTCACACTTCGAAAGTCGTCTCCATGAAAACCGCTTCGCCCGACCGGCGCCCGATCCCCGCTGTGCTTGCCGTCATGCAGCACGAAGACCGGTTTCTCCTCGTGCGGCGCGCGAACCCGCCCGACGCGGGATACTGGGGGTTTCCCGGCGGCAAGATGGAACCGGGCGAAACCGTCACAGATGCTGCCGTCAGGGAACTATTCGAGGAAACCGCGGTGGTCGCCGAGCCCGTTCACCCGTTCACGGCGCTGGACGTCTTCGACCGGGGGGAAGACGGGGGTCTGCGGCGTCATTTCGTCCTCATCGCGGTTCTATGCCGCTACAGATCCGGCGTGCCGGTGGCCGGGGACGACGCACTGGAAGCGCGCTGGTTCGACCTGTCGTCGCTCGCGTCTCCGGATGTGCAATTCAGCCGCAACGTCGCGGCCGTGGCGCGCCTCGCGGCAGATCTCGACGCAGGGGGGGTGCGCTCGGGGCTGTGAACGCGCCTTCCGGTCCAGACGCCGCTTTCCCGGGCTCTACGCTCTGGCCAGAGCGTCCAGTTCGATGCGTGCCGCATCGGGGTCAAAGCTGTCCTTCTGCCCGATCAGGACAAGCTGGCAGCCCTCGGCCCCGTCCTCTTCGGCAGCGGAGAGCGTGGCGCGTTGGCCGGAAAGCTGGAAGAGGACGCGCGTCTCGCGTCCCTTGAGGCGCAGAAAGCCCTTGGCCCGAAGCAGATCTGGCGCCAGGCGGCCCATCACGCGCTGGAAGGCGTCGAGCGGGACCGGGCCGTCGCACGTCCAGTCGAGATGGACGAAACGATCGTCGCGCAATGGCGTGGGCGAGGATGCGCGCAGGGTGGGGCCGTCCGGGTCCAGCAGGGCGGGCAGGGGCAGGCCGCTCTCAAGGTCCAGCAGGCGCTGGCGGAAGGCCGCCGCGAGCGACAGCGAAAGTCGGTCGCGGGCGGCCATGTCGACAAGTCCGGACTTGGCCAGAAGCAGCATGTCCGAGCCACGCGCCTGCGCCTGCCACAACGGATCGTCGCGCCGCCTTGCTGCATCGGTGGCGTCGATCACGCAGGCCACGGTCTGAAGCCGCGCGGCATTCCAGATCACCGGATCGGTGAGCGACCGGGTTATGCCAGCGGGATCGGCCACGCCGCTGGCCTCTATCACGATGAGCTCGGGCGAGGGCGACTGGCCGAGCACGATCTTCAAGGTGCGCAGCAGGTCGCCTTGCAACGAGCAGCAGATGCAGCCGTTGCGCAGGCCGATGACCCCGTCGGCGGACGGGCCGACAAGCGCTGCGTCGATATTGATGGCGCCGAAGTCATTGACGATGGCGGCGATGCGCAGCCCGTGGTCCGCCTGCAGCAGCGCGTTGATCAGGGTCGTCTTCCCCGCACCGAGAAAGCCGGTCACAAGAAGGACGGGAACGCTCACGTCGGGGTGCGGCGGATCGGGCGGCCCGGCGCGGCGTCCGGCAGCAGGGCCCCGTCCGAGATGACGGGGGTGCCGTTGACGATCAGGTGGCGGACGCCTTCGGAAGGGCGGTTCATTGCGGTGAAGGTGGCGCGGTCCTGCAGCGTGTCGAGGTCAAAGACGGTGATGTCCGCGTCGCAGCCTTCCTGCAGACGGGCCTTGCGGCGCATCTGCGGGGCGCAGCCTTCGATCACGCGGCAGGGCAGGATGGTGCATTTGGCCAGCCCTTCCATCAGGGGGACAAGGCCACGGTCGCGGACGTAGCTCGCGAGGAAGCGGGTGAAGGTCGCCGAAGACCTCGGGTGCGCCGAAAGCCGGTCGGGCAGGGGCCATTCGGTGCCCTCGTAGATGCTGCCGTCCTCCTCGATCCAGGGCATCGCGTCGGACGCGATGGAGCCGCCGGGATAGGTGACCGAAAGATCGAGCAGCCGGCGGTGTTCATCGTTCACCTCCACGTCGAGGAAATGCCACATGACAAGGTCGGCGGGCGCTTCCGCGCGGGCCCGCTCGATGTCCTCGCGGCCGGTGAAGCGGTGGTGGTTGTGCACCAGTTCGACGGCGGAGTAGTCGCTGCCGGTCCGTTTGGTGAAGTCGGGATCCCGGAAGAAGCCGGCGCTCACCACGGTGGACCCTGTGCCGTAGGGATAGGCCTCTGTCGTGACGGGCAGACCCTGCGCCTGCGCTTTCGCCACCAGTTGGGTCACCCGGTCGATGTCCATCAGCGAGGTGGAGTTGAGGTGACAGATGTGCATGTGCGCGCCCGTGGCACCGGCCAGCCCGATGAGCCGGACGTAGCTGTCCACCGAGCTTTGCGGGTCGATGTTGCTGAGATAGGCGATGTGGGTGAACGTGGGCGTCCCGTATTCGAAGGCGAGATCGCAGATCTCGGACATCTCCTTGACCCCTGCGCCGGGGGCATAACCGTTGGGGATGCCGATGCCGATGGCGCCTTCGTCCAGGCCCTGCCGGACATGGGCGACGATCTGTGCCGTCTGGTCCGCGTCCGCCGCGTCGACCGACCAGCGCATGTCGTCGGCGCCCGCACCCATCTGGTCGATCGGATGCATGTCCGCGTCGAGTTCCAGCGCGCCCATCGCGGCCTTGCGCCCGAAGATCCACGCGGCGGCGGTCCCGTAGTTGAGCGCGCGCGGGATGCCTGCCTGCCGCTCGTACCATCCGGCGACGGGCAGGGCCCCGACCTCGAGTTCGAGGGAAGTGGTCACGCCGTCGAAAGCCTGCATCCGGTCCGCGGCGACGGATTGGCCGTGCGCGTGGATGTCGACGAAACCGGGTGCCACGACGAGGCCGGTCGCGTCGATCTCGCGGGTTCCGGCTTCCGGTACGTCCCCGACCCGCGTGATCCTGTCGCCGGTGATGGCGATGTCGCAGATCCTGTCCAGTCCGGTTTCGGGGTCCATCACGCGGCCGTTGCGGATCACGAGGTCGGGGGTGTCTGCCATGTCGTTCCGTCCTGTCTATTCAAAGGGATTGTCGACCCGGGGCCAGTAATTGCCGTCCCGTTTGGTCAACGGCAGGTTGGCGAAGTCGGGCGTGATGGCGCCGGGCGTGCCGAGGTGGATGACTTCGCCCGCCATGGGGGCGAAACCGTCGTAGAAATGCTGGGAGGACTTCACCACCACGTATTTCATCCCCGACAGGTCGAGCCCGAGGTTCTCGAAGGCCTCCGGGTGGAAGGTCTGGGTGCGGCGGGTGTTCATCACCAAGTGAATGCCTTCGGACGTTTCGAGCCAGACACAGTCGCCCATGTTCATCTCGGCCTTGCCCAGATGCTGTATCGCGTCACGGACGATGCCGCGCACGGTGACGGTCAGATCCACGGGATCGCCCGACATGGGGCCGATCTTGCCGCCGACGCGAACGTCCATGACGGCACCCACGCCCGCGTCCATGCACATGCCCACGAGGACCGGATCCCAGAAGGTGCCGATCGCGACGTCACGCAGTCCGCGCTCCATGATCGCGCGCAGCACGTAGGTGGAATCGGAAGGGGCGCCGCCGCCCGCGTTGTCCGCGAAGTCCGCCAGCACCACCGGTGCGGCGTTGGAGGCGACAGCGCGGTCCAGTCCTTCGTCCATGGGGGGAAAGCGCCGCAGGTCGTCACGCATGTCCCACAGTTCCCGACCCAGTGCCTCGGCCCGGTCGGCGGCAAGGCGGGCGTCGGCATCCGTGATGACCAGTGTACGGGTGCCGCAGCGCGGATTGTCGCCCCAGGGAAAGCCGTGCGCGAGGGAGACCGACAGGATGCCGTCCCTGCCTTCCATCGCCGACATCCGGTCGACGTAGCTGCGTACGGGTTCGAACGGCGTGTGGTACATGGCCATCATCCGGCAGTCGTAGTCGCGCATGACCGGATCGGTCCGGCCCGCTGCCGCGTCGGCGCAGATCGTGAACAACTCGTCCGCGCGCTCGGGCACGTCGATGTGGGGATATTCCTTGTAGCAGATGATCGCCGTCGCGTTTTCCAGCATCGCCTCGGTCAGGTGGCAATGGGGATCGACCTCCAGTCCCAGCTTGGCATCGGGCCCGATGATGGCGCGCGCCCGGGCGAGCAGATCGCCCTCGCAGTCGTCGTAGCCCTGCGCGATCATCGCGCCATGCATGGACAGCAGCACGACGTCCACCGGCATCGCCGCCTTCAGGTCGTTCAGGATGTCGTCGCGCATCGTTTCGTAGACCTCGCGCACGGTCGGCCCCGCGGGCTGGGCGTAGGTGGACAGACCTTCGACCACCTCCCATCCCAATGCCTCGGCCCGCCGGCGCCAGAGGGTCACGGCGGCGGCATAGAGCCCGGCCTCGCCGCGCGATGCTTCCTTGGTGTAGAGGTGTTCCCTGAACCCGCTCCAACCGGTCGGAATGGGAGAGAAGGAATTGGTTTCGGTCGCCAGCGAGGCCATGAAGAGTTTCATCGGGGTTCCTTGAGATCGGCGATGGCGCGGGCGATGTCCGCCAGCACGTGCAGCAGGATCAGCGTGAATGCGAGGGGGATCGCGACCCCGAACACGATCATCGGCAAATCCATCGTTTCGGTTTGCCGCCCGGCCAGCCGGGCGAGGTAGCCGCGCGCGGGGTTCGCGCCCGGTCCGAACACGCTGAACCACAGGATCGGCAGGATGAAGCAGAGCACGCCGAAGGCGCGGACCAGTGTGAACAAGAGGCCACGACCGCCCGTTACCTTGAGCGCCTCGGGAAACAGCGTCGGATCGCTGCGGAATCGGAAGGCGCATGTCGCGCCCAGAAGCCCGCCCCAGACCATCGAGAAGCGGGCAAGCTCCTCTGTCCAGATCGGGGGCTGGTTGAGCAGGTAGCGGGCGATGACCTGCCAGCCGGCGGCAAAGAGCATGATCGCGACGGCCAGGGCGGCGCCGATCAGCGCCGCACGGTTCAGGCCGCCTGACAGCCGGTCCAGCAGGGATGCCACCGCCCGCACGGGATCAGCGTCCGACCGCCGCGTTCCAGGCGTCGAGCGCGCCTTCGGGCATCGGCGTCGACTCGTAGATCGGCTGGCTCGCGTCGCGGAACTTCTGGCGCTCCTCGGGCGACAGTTCGATCACCTCGATGCCCGCTTCCTCCAGCTCTTTCAGGACCGCGGCGTCATCCGAAACCAGCTTGCGGTTCGCGGCATGCGCGGCGTCGACCGCTTCCTGCACGGTTGCGCGTTCCTCGTCCGTCAGGCTCTGGTACCAGTCCTCGGACGCGATGGCGACGCGGACCGAAGGGCTCATCCTCGCATTGGTGAAGTAATTGATGAAGGACGTGTGCCCGTAGGTCAGCGGCACGAACGCGGGGTTGATGTAGCCGCCGGCCACGCCGGTCTGAAGGGCGTTCGGAACCTCGGACCAGGAGACGATCGTTCCCTTGGCGCCCCAGTTCTCGAAGGTGTTGATCTGCACCTCGTCCAGCGCGCGCATCCGCACGCCCGCCAGATCCTCGAAGGTGCGGATCGGGGTTTCGGTGGTGAAGATCCCGGTGGGGGTGCCGGTGTACACGATGTCAAGCACCCGGACGCCCTTGGGCGTCGTGCCCTCGTTTATCTTCTCCAGCATGCCGCCTTCATCCAGCGCCGTGTCGAGCTGCGCCATGTCGTCGAAGAAGTAGGGCATCATGGACCCGTTGATGGTGGCGTCGAGCGTGCCCGCCGACTTGGCATCCGACATGGAGACCTCGAGCAGGCCCTGGCTGACCTGGTCGAGGCGTTCCGCCTCTTCGCCGAGGGAGTTGCGTTCGTATTCGACGGCTTCCATGCCGTTGGCATTGAGATATTCGCCGAAGGTATGCGCCCACATGTAGGTGCCGGACTTCTCCAGGTCGGGGGGGCTGTCGAGCGCGATCTTGACCTCTGCCTGCGCGGGCAGGGCAAGCGCCGTGGCCACGGCTGTGGCGGATAGTATCGGTGTGAGTTTCATGTTGTTTCCTTCCCTTGTTGGTTCGGTCCCTGTTACCGCCAGAGCCCCAGTGTGCGGGGCAGCCAGAGGCTGATTTCGGGCGTGAAGACCAGCACGCCCAGAACGATGATTTCGGCCACGACGAAAGGCATTACCGCGCGGGCGAGCCGCCAGTAGTTCACGCCGGTGACGGTGGAAACGATGAGCAGGCAGCCACCCAGCGGGGGCGAGACGAGACCGATGCACAGGTTGAAGCAGATCACAATGCCGAGGTGGACGGGGTCCGCCCCGTTGGCCAGCGCAACGGGCGCCAGCAGCGGCACCAGCAGGGCGAGGGCGACGGGAACGTCCATCACCATGCCCGCGATGATGAAGAGCAGGTTCATCACCAGCAGGAAACCGACGGGACCGAGGCCCATCTGGTCCACCAGACCGGCGATGGCCTGCGGGATGCGTTCCAGCGCGGCAAGGTGGCCGAAGGCGGCCACGGCGCAGAGGATCATGAAGATCGACCCGGTGAGCACGGCCGTGCGCGAGAAGCTTTGCCACAGGTCGTCTAATGTCAGGGGCGAGTAGAACAGGGCGGCGATCACCGCGGCGAGCACCGCGACGGAGGCGGCCTCGGTCGGGGTCATCCAGCCCAGGACGATGCCGCCGACGATGATGATCGGCAGGCAGAGGGCGGGCAGGGCGGCGATGATCGCCCGGCCGAGGGGCGGGGCCTCTCCCTTTTCCACGCGGGGGTGGTCGTCGCGCCACGCGTAGAAGCCGTTGACCGCGAAAAGGGCCGCCGCGAGCACGAGTCCCGGCAGGATGCCCGCCACGAAAAGCGCCGCGACCGAGGTCTGCATCAGCGCGCCATAGAAGATCAGGATGATCGAGGGCGGCACGATGGGGCCGATGATCGAGGAGGCGGCGGTGATGGCGCCGGCGTATTCCGCGGTGTAGCCGCGTTCGCGCATCGCGGGCACCAGCGTGTTCGAGAGCGCCGCCGCGTCCGCCACGGCGGAGCCCGAGATGCCGGCGAAGAACACGGAGGTCATGATGTTGACGTGCCCCAGCCCGCCCCGCAGGCGCCCGATGAGGGCCATGGACAGGTCGATCAGCGACCGGGTCACCCCGCCGCGGTTCATCAGTTCGCCCGCGAGGATGAAAAGGGGCATCGCCAGCAGGGAGAAGACGCTGATCTGCGAGAACACCTTTTGCGGCAGCACCGCGAGGTATCGGGTATTGTCCGAGATGATGAAGCTGAGGACCGCCGCGCCGCCGATGACATAGGCCAGCGCGAGCCCGCAGCCGAGAAAGGCCGCCGCGGCGAGAGGCGCGAGCCAGATCATGCCGCGACCGCCAGCCGTCCGGGCGACACCCGGGCGGTATCGAAGCCGGTGTCCGCAATGGCCTGCGGGACCGGTCTGCCCCGCACGAGTGCCGCCGCGAGTTCGGATGCCGCAGGGGAGGATTGAATCCCGTAGCCGCCCTGGCCGGCCATCCAGAAAAAGCCCTCGGCCACATCGGAATAGCCGATCACGGGTTCCTTGTCGGCGACGAAGCTGCGCAGGCCAGCCCACTTGTTCTCGATCCGGCGGATGTCGAGCTCGAAGGCGGTCATGATCCGGTCGGCGCAGATCGCCACGTCCATCTCGTCCGGCTGGGCATCGCAGGGATCCGTGGGCGTCTCGTCGGCGGGGGAGATCAGCAGGCGGCCCGCGTCGGGCTTGAGGTAGAACTCCTCTTGCACGTCGATGGTGATCGGCGCGTCGCGCCGGGTAAATCCCGCCGGTTCCGCCACCATCAGCGCGGTGCGACGCTTGGGGACGAGGCCGATTTCCTCGGCCCCCGCCATGCGACCCACGTGCCCAGCCCATGCCCCCGCCGCATTGACGAGGGTGTCCGCCGTCAGCGCGCCACCCCGGTCGGTGCTGACGGTCCAAGTCCCGGACAAACGTGCGATGTCATGGACTGCCGCGTTCGTGCGGACGGTGCCACCCCGCGCGCGCAGTAGCCGCAGATACCCTTGATGCAAGGCGGCGACATCGATGTCCTGACCGCCGCGATCCAGCATTCCCGCCACCGCGTAGCCCTCGCGGAGCAACGGCTGATGGTCATGCAGCGCCGACGCGGTCAGTCGTTCGACATGCGCGCCGGGCGCGACCGACGCGATGAGCGCGTCCAGCGCATCGGTCTGGTCTGCGCGGGCGATCATCAGGATCTCGCGCGGGGTCAGCAGGGGCGCGTCGACAAAGCCGTTCGGCGGGGTGTCGAAGAACGGGCGTGAGGCCCGGGTAAGCGCGCGAACGCCCTCGGGGCCATAGCTGGGGGCAAAGACGGCGGCGGACCGACCCGTGGTGTGATAGCCGGGCTGGCTTTCCATCTCGAGCACGGCGACCCGCATGTCGGCCGCCAGATGGGCGGCCACGGACGCGCCTGCGATGCCCGCGCCGATCACGATCGCGTCGAAATGGTTTTCGGTGTCGGCCATCAGTGCGGTTTCCTCGATTCCATCTCTGCAGGCTAGGCAAGTCCTGAGAGGATGCAAGAAAAAATTTTCGTATACGAAAACAATTTCCTTTTAGGGTAATACGGTCTATCTCTCCGGCACCGTATTTCGGAGATCCGGATCACATGACCACGGCACAGGCGCTTGGTGCGCGGCTCAGGCACTTGCGCAAATCCAGACAGCTGACGCTCAGCACGCTCGGCGCGTTGTCGGGCGTGTCAGTCTCGACCATTTCCAAGATCGAAAACGGCAGCCTGTCGCCGACGCTCGACAAGGTCCTGCGACTTGCCGAGGGGCTGGAGCTGTCCATCGGCCAGCTGATCGGCGACGAGCAGAGCGATTTCGACAAGCCCGCGCCGAACAGCCGGATGGTGCCCGCGCGGCTGGAGGACGGGATCGTCATCGACACCCAGAATTACGAGTATCGCTACCTGTGCTCCGAACTGACCAACAAGCGGATGATGCCGATCCGCGCGCGGATCAAGACGAGCGATATTCACCGCTTCGGCCCGCTGGAACAGCATGGCGGCGAGGAGTTCCTGGTGGTGCTGGAAGGCAGCGTCGAGGTCCACAGCGAATTCTATGCGCCCGTGACACTGAACAAGGGCGAGTGCATCTATCTCGACAGCACGATGGGCCATGCCTATCTGAGCGCTGGAAAGGAAGAGGCCGAGGTGATCTGCATCTGCACCGATCCGCAGCGGATGCCATCGGATCTGCGGGCGGAGCAGGCGCGGAAGGACTGACCCCGCGACCTCAGGAAGAACGGCGCCGCAACCCGTCCAGCAGGCTGGTCGCCACGAAGATCACCGCCGCGACGCAGACAATCGAGGGGCCCGCGGGCGTGTCGAACACGAACGCCGCCCTGAGCCCGGCAAGCGCCGAAAGCGCCCCGATCACGGCACCGGTCAGCGCCATGCGCTCCGGGGTCTGCGACAGCGGCCGCGCCGCGGCGGCGGGAATGATGAGCATCGCCGCGATCAGCAGGACGCCCACGACCTTGATGGCCACGGCGACGGTGATCGCCAGCGCGAGGGTGAGGATGAGCTGCTCGCGCCGGGGATCGACGCCACTGGCGTAAGCCAGATCTTCGCTCAGGGTGGCGGTCAGCAGGGCGGACCAGCGCCAGGCGATCAACCCGACAACCACGACTGCGCCGCCCCAGATCACCGCGAGGTCGGCCCGCGACACGGCAAGAATGTCGCCAAAGAGATAGGCCATGAGGTCGATGCGGATACCGGAAAGGAAGGAGACCGCCACGAGACCGAAGGCCAGCGCCGAATGGGCCAGCACCCCCAGCAACGTGTCCATGGCATAGCCGCGCCCCGAAAGCAGGGTGACCGTCAGCGCCATGACCAGCGCCACCGCCACGGCCCCGGCAAAGATCGAGATCTGCAAGGCGAGCGCCAGCGCGACACCGAGGATCGCGGCGTGCGCTGTGGCATCGCCGAAATAGGCCATCCGCCGCCAGACGACGAAGCTGCCCAGCGGGGCCGTCGCAAAGGCGACGCCGACGCCGGCCAGTGCGGCGCGGGTCATGAAGTCATCCAGCACTATTCCGCAGCCTCTGTCTTGTCGTGATGGTGGTCGTGATCGTGATCGTGCGCATGGTCGTGTTCGTGCCGGTAGAGCGCAAGCGCGCCGCCCGTGCCCGTCCCGAAGAGCGCGCGGTACTCCGGGGCGGCCGATACGATGTCGGGCGTGCCTTCGCAACAGACATGGCCATTGAGGCAGATCACCCGGTCGGATGCGCTCATGACCACGTGCAACTCATGGCTGATCATCATCACGGCACAACCGGTCTGGCGGCGGACGTCCTCGATCTGGAGATAGAAGGCGGCGGAGCCGGGCTGATCGAGGCCCTGGGTCGCCTCGTCCAGCAGCAGGAGTTCGGGCCGGTTCATCAGGGCGCGGGCCAGCAGCACGCGCTGAAGCTGTCCGCCCGAGAGCGCGGACATCTGGCGCTGCGACAGGTCGGTGACGCCCGCCCGGTCGAGCGCCGCCGCCGCGTCCGTCCGGGTCGTGCCGCCCGGCAGGCGCAGGAACCGGTTCACGGTCATCGGCAGGGTCCGGTCGACGTGAAGTTTCTGCGGCACGTAGCCGATGCGCAGGCCGGGGCGGGTGGTGATCCTGCCCGAGGTGGGCCGCGCCGCGCCGATCAGGGTGCGCAGCAGCGTCGTCTTGCCCGATCCGTTGGGGCCGACGACGGTCACGATCTCGCCCGGTTCGATGGACAGGGACACGTCGCGCAGGACGGTATTGGCGCCGTAGGCGACGCTCATCTTCTCGACGCTGACGAGGCTCATGCGTCGGCCTTGTCCGCGCAGCCCGGGCACAGGCCGAGTGCTTCCACCACCGTGCGTTCGATGCGGAAGCCGGTGGCGCGCGCCGCGTCACCCAGGGCGCCGCGGGCGGGGGTCGTGTGGGTCTCGGCCACCGAATCGCAGGCGCGGCAGATCATAAACACGGGCGAATGCGTGTCGCCGGGATGCGCGCAGGCGATGAAAGCATTGAGCCGCTCGATCTTGTGCGCGAAGCCGTTGGCGACGAGGAAGTCCAGCGCCCGATAGGCCACCGGCGGTTGCGAGCCGAAGCCGGAATCGCGCAGGCGGTCCAGCATCTCGTAGGCACCGACGGCGCGGTGTTCCTGCAGCAGCACCTCGAGCGCCTTGCGCCGTACCGGCGTGAAGCGCAGGCCTTCCTGCCGCGACCTCGATTCCGCTTCGGCCAGGGCGGTGGCGATGCAACTCGCGTGATCGTGCCGTTCGAAACCCAGCGGGCGGGCGGTGTCACCGGATGATTTTTCGCGTCTTGTCATAATATAACATTCGCTGTAGGGGGTCGGGAATGTAATAAAATCACATGGAGCGCCAGATGTCCAGAAACCTCCTTTCCCCTTTCGCCGCCACCGTCATGGCCACGCTGCTTTCCGGCACCGCCGTGACCGCCGAGGTGCCGCGCGTCGCCGCCGATATCGCGCCGGTGCATTCGTTGGTGGCGCGGGTGATGGCGGGGGTCGGTACGCCCGACCTGATCGTGCCGCCGGGGGCCAGCCCGCATGCCTACAGCCTCAGGCCGTCGCAGGCCGCGGCGCTTCAGGAGGCGGGAGTGGTGTTCTGGGTCACTCCGGACCTGACGCCGTGGCTGGACGGCGCGCTGGAAACCCTCGCAGGCGGGGCGACGGTGGTCGAACTGTTGGGCGTCCCGGGCACGCAGGAGTTGCCGCTGCGTCAGAACGCGCTGTTTGAAGCGCATCACCACGACGACGGGCACGAAGGGGAGGCGCACGACGACCACGATCATGCGGAGAACGGTCACAAGGGTCACGACCACGAAGATCATGCCGACCACGCCGAAGACGACCACGCCGCAGGTCATGACCATGACCACGCGGGCGAGCATGATCCCCATGCCTGGCTTTCACCGCAGAACGGGGCGGCTTGGCTCGACGCAATTGCCATGACCCTGTCAGAGGCGGACCCGGACAATGCAGCGGCCTATCGCGCCAATGCCGCAGCCGGGCAGCAAGAGCTCGCGGCCCTGACCGGAGAGATCGAGACGATCCTCGATCCCGTCCGCGACGGCAACTTCATCGTCTTCCACGACGCCTACCAGTATTTCGAGGCCGCTTTCGACTTGCCCGCCTCGGGCGCGATTTCGCTGTCTGACGCATCGGATCCAAGCCCTGCGAGGATCGCGGAGGTTCAGGCGCGGGTGACCGAACAGAACATCACCTGCGTCCTGTCCGAACCGCAGTTCAACCCCGGCATCGTCGCTTCCGTCATGGAGGGAACGGCGGCCGAGACCGGCGTGCTCGATCCGTTGGGATCGGACCTCGAGCCGGGGCCGATGCTCTATCCCGACATGCTGCGCAACCTTGCCCGCGCACTGGCCGACTGTCTCTGAGCGGGCGGCGGCCATCGCAACGCGGTAAATGCCGCGTTCAGGCGCCGGTTTTCAATGTGTTGAAATTTCTGCCCACCCGGTCTGAACCCTCAGACTGGGTGGGTTCGCCTTTCTGCGTGTGCAGCGGGAAGCCACGCCCCGAAAGCTGCCCGCCTGTGCCTTTTTATCCATTATTATCATATGATTGATCCATTCTTGCAGCTAGCTTGAGGAGTTGCCCGCAGAAACCTGATTGACGTACCTCAGAATTTGCTGAATTCTTGTGCGACAGGGAGGATTCGGCGGATGAGCGGACCAACGGTACGCGATGTAGCGCAAGTCGCGCAGGTCAGCCTTGCGACCGTCGACCGGGTTCTCAACAACCGTGGCGGCGTATCGGCCAAGGTCGTGGACCGTGTGAAAGCCGCCGTCGCTCAGACCGGATACGTGCGCAACCTTGCCGCCGCGAACCTGTCGCGCCGCCGGATCTACCGTTTCTGCTTCGTGGTGCCGTCGGGGGACACCGGTTTCGTCGCGCTGCTGCACGCCGCGCTTGCACAGGAACAGCAACGCCTGATGGAAGAGCAGGTGCTTGTGCAGATCGTTCCGACCAAGGCCTTCGACGTGGAGGATCAGGTGGCGGCGCTGCGCGACCTCGACTGCGATGCGGTCGCGGTGATGGCCAACGAGGCTCCCGAGATCAACGAACAGATCGCGGCGCTCAAGACCTCGGGGATCAGGGTTCTCAGCCTTGTCGCGGATCTGCCCAGTTCGGGGCGCGATGCCTACGTGGGCCCCGACAACGTGATGGCGGGCCGCACGGCGGCGGAGTTCATGGGCCGGTTCACCGCCAACCGCGGCACGATCCTGATGATCGCCGGTTCGCTGGCTGCGCGGGATCACAGCGAGCGCCTGCTGGGGTTCCGGATGGTCATGCAGGAACGCTACGGCGGCTGCACCCTTCTGCCCGCGGGCCAGGGCGCGGACGACGCCGAGAGGGTGGAACGGATCGTGCTGGATGCCGCGAAGGCGCAGCCGCTGGCGGGCATCTATGCCATCGGGGCGGGCAACCGCGGCCTGGTACGGGCCATCGGCACGCTGGATCCCAAGCCGGTGACCATTGTCCACGAGCTGACCCCGACCTCGCGCGAGGCGCTGCGCACCGGTACCTTCGACCTCGTGATCGACCAGGACATTCGGGCCGGAGTTATCGCCGCGGTCAGGATCATGCGCGACCTGACCGAAGCCACCACGCCCCCTGCCGATGCCGGCAGGATCAAATTGAACATCTACAGCCGTGAGAACATACAGTGAGCCAATATTTCGCAGACATCGCCCCGGTGACGTATCAAGGTGCCGACAGCGCCAATCCGCTGGCCTTTCGTCACTATGACCCCAAGGAGAAGCTGGGGGACCGGACGATGGAAGAGCATCTGCGGTTTGCGGTGTGCTACTGGCACAACTTCGTGTGGGAGGGTAACGACCCCTTTGGCGGCCAGACCTTCGAGCGGCCGTGGTTTCCGGCGGACACGATGGATCTGGCCCGGGCCAAGGCGGATGCGGCGTTCGACATGTTCCGCATCCTCGGCGTGCCCTATTTCTGCTTTCACGATCATGACGTGCGCCCCGAGGGTGACAGCCTGACGGAAAGCCACAAGCGCCTGAACGAAATGGCCGACTATTTCGAGACCAAGATGGCCGATGGCGGCCCCAAGCTGCTGTGGGGCACCGCGAACATGTTCTCCAACCGGCGCTACATGGCCGGGGCGAGCACCAATCCCGATCCGGAGGTGTTTGCCTATTGCGCGTCCACCGTGAAGGCCTGCATGGATGTGACGCACCGGCTGAACGGCGAGAATTACGTTCTGTGGGGCGGGCGCGAGGGGTACGAGACACTGCTCAACACCGACCTGGGCCGGGAGTTGGACCAGATGGGCAGGTTCCTTTCGATGGTGGTCGAATACAAGCACAAGATCGGCTTCAAGGGTGCGATCCTGATCGAGCCGAAACCGCAGGAACCGACCAAGCACCAGTACGATTACGACGTCGCCACCGTCTATGGATTTCTCAAGCGCTTCGGGCTGGAGAACGAGGTGAAGGTGAACGTCGAACAGGGGCACGCGATTCTCGCTGGCCACTCCTTCGAGCATGAGCTGGCGATGGCGCGGACATTGGGGATTTTCGGGTCCATCGACATGAACCGCAACGACTACCAGTCGGGATGGGACACGGACCAGTTTCCCAACTCGCCTTCAGAGGCCGCGCTTGCCTACTACGAGGTTCTGATGGCGGGCGGGTTCACCACCGGCGGCACCAACTTCGACGCCAAGCTGCGGCGGCAGTCGCTGGACCCCGAAGACCTGATCGCGTCTCACGTGGGCGCGATGGACATCTGCGCGCGGGGATTGAAATCTGCCTGGCGGATGATCCAGGACGACGCGCTGGAAGGCCCGCGGCGGGACCGCTACGCCGGCTGGGAAAGCGATGCGGCGAGGGCCATGCTGGCCGATGGCGCAACCTTGGACGGCATCGCGGCGGATGCCGAGGCGCGCGGCGCGAACCCGCAGCCGCGGTCCGGCGCGCAGGAAAAACTCGAGAACATCGTCAATCGATACGTGTGACGAAAGGGAGGAAGTGATGAAGACGATCAAGGGCCCGGCGCTGTTTCTGGCGCAATTTGCCGGCGATGAGGCGCCATTCAATTCCTGGGACGCGATCACCAAGTGGGCCGCCGACTGCGGCTACAAGGGTGTGCAGGTGCCCAGCTGGGATGCGCGGATGATCGATCTGGATCAAGCGGCGGAATCGAAGGACTACTGCCAGGAATGGGCAGGACAAGCGCGCGAGAACGGCGTGGAAGTGACCGAGCTTTCGACGCACCTGCAGGGCCAGCTCGTGGCGGTGAATCCCGCCTACGACGACGTGTTCGACGGGTTTGCCGCGGAAAGCGTGCGCGGGAACCCCAAGGCGCGGCAGGCCTGGGCGGTTGACCAGGTCAAGAAGGCGCTGTCCGCCTCGGCCAATCTGGGCATCACGGCACATGCGACATTTTCCGGCGCGCTGGCCTGGCCCTATGTCTATCCCTGGCCGCAGCGGCCTGTCGGGTTGGTCGAGACCGCGTTCGACGAACTGGCGAAACGCTGGACACCGATCCTCGATCATGCGGAGGACTGCGGTGTCGACGTCTGTTATGAGATCCATCCGGGCGAGGATTTGCACGACGGGATCACCTACGAGATGTTCCTCGAGCGCACCGGCAACCACCCGCGGGCGAACATGCTGTACGATCCGTCGCACTACGTGCTGCAATGTCTCGACTACCTCGACAACATCGACATCTATCGCGACCGGATCCGCATGTTCCACGTCAAGGATGCGGAGTTCAATCCGACCGGGCGCCAGGGTGTTTATGGCGGGTATCAAAGCTGGGTCGACCGTGCGGGACGTTTCCGCAGCCCGGGCGACGGGCAGGTCGATTTCGGGGCCGTCTTCTCGAAGATGGCGGCGAACGACTTCGACGGCTGGGCCGTCGTGGAATGGGAATGCGCGCTCAAGCATCCGGAGGACGGCGCGCGCGAAGGGGCGCAGTTCGTCAAGAACCACATCATCCGCGTGACGGAACGCGCCTTTGACGACTTCGCGGACGGCGGTGCGGATGATGCGCTGAACGCCAAGATGATGGGGATTTCGTGATGGCACCAATCCGACTGGGCATGATCGGCGGCGGTAACGACGCTTTTATCGGCGGGGTGCATCGCATCGCGTCGCGGATCGACGGGCGGTTCCAGCTTGTCGCCGGGGCGCTGTCCTCGACCGCCGAGAAATCCAAGGCCTCCGGCGCGGCGCTCGGTCTGGCGGAGGACCGTTGCTACGGCGATTTCACGGAGATGGCCAAGCGCGAGGCGCGGCTGAAGGACGGGGTGGAGGCGGTGGCGATCGTCACGCCGAACCACGTGCACTACCCGGCGGCGCGCGAATTCCTCAAGCGCGGCATTCACGTCATCTGCGACAAGCCGCTGACCTCGTCCCTGGCGGATGCCAAGAAGCTGGTGGCGGCGGCGGAAAAATCCGACGCCCTGTTCGTTCTGACGCACAATTACACGGGCTATCCCATGATCCGTCAGGCCCGCGAGATGGTGCGGCAAGGCGACATCGGAAAGATCCGGGTGGTGCAGGTGGAATACCCGCAGGACTGGCTGACCGACGCTGTAGAAGCCGACGGCAGCAAGCAGGCGGAATGGAGAACCGACCCCGAGCGGTCGGGCGCGGGTGGTTGCGTGGGCGATATCGGCACCCACGCCTATAACCTCGCCCGCTTCGTCACCGGGTTGCAGCTTGAGAGCCTCGCCGCCGATCTCAGCACGTTTGTCGAGGGGCGGCGGCTGGATGACAACGTGCACGTGATGCTGCGGTTCGATGGCGGCGCGCGGGGCATGCTGTGGTCCTCGCAGGTGGCGCCGGGCAACGAGAACGCGCTGAAGTTGCGGGTCTACGGTGAAAAGGGCGGGCTGGAATGGGCCCAAGAGGATCCGAATTACCTGTGGTTCACGCCGTTTGGCGAGCCCAAGCGCCTGCTGACACGCAACGGGGCCGGGGCGACTGCGGGCAATCAAAGCGCCTCGCGCATTCCGGGGGGGCATCCCGAGGGCTATCTCGAAGGCTTCGCCAATATCTACAACGAAGCTGCCGACCTGATCGTGGCGGCGCGTGATGGCAACAAGCCCGACCACCTGTTGCCGACCGTGCAGGACGGCCTCGAAGGCGTTGCCTTTATCGACGCCTGCGTGCGGTCGTCCAAGCGTGATGCGGCCTGGGTCAAGCTATGAGCGACAACCGCGCCCTCACGCTGGCTGACGTCTGCCGAAGCTTTGGGCCCGTGCAGGTGCTGCACGACATCAATCTGACCCTGCACCCCGGAGAGGTGCACGCCCTGATCGGCGAGAACGGGGCGGGCAAGTCGACCGCCATGAAGATTATGTCGGGGTACCTCGAACCCACGAAGGGGCAGGTGATGCTGGACGATACGCCGGCCCGGTTCGCCGGTTCGCAGGAGGCGGAAGCCCAAGGCGTGGTGCTGATCCATCAGGAGTTCAATCTCGCCGACCAGCTGAGCGTGGAGCAGAACATCTTTCTGGGCCACGAGAAACGGCGGGGACTTTTCCTCGACAAGGCGGCGATGCAGGCAGAGACGCGCCGGTTGCTGGAGCGGCTGAACTGCAACGTGTCGCCCGATGCGCGGGTCCGCGACATTTCCAACGCCGACAAGCAGATGGTCGAGATCGCCAAGGCGCTGTCGCGCAGGGCGCAGGTGCTCATCATGGACGAGCCGACCGCCGTGCTGACGGAACGCGAGGCCGAAGTGCTGTTCGAACAGGTGGACCGGCTGAAGGCGGAGGGGGTCGCGATCCTGTTCACCTCGCACAAGCTGGACGAAGTGAAGCGCATCTCGGACCGGATCACCGTGCTGCGGGACGGCCACGTGGTGGCGCAGGGCATGACGACGGAGTTCGACGAGGACCAGATGGCCGAGGCGATGGTGGGGCGCGACGTCTCGTCCCTCTATCCGGACCGGACCACCGAGATCGGCGGCGAGGCCGCGCTGGAGGTCAGGGGGCTGACGGTGCCGGGCTATGCCCGCGACGTGAGCTTCACCCTGCGGCGGGGCGAGATCCTGGGCATCTCCGGCCTGATCGGGTCGGGCCGGACCGAAACGATGGAGGGTCTGGTGGGCTTGCGCACCGCCAGCGGCGAGGTGCGGATCAACGGACAGCCGGTCACCCTGCGGTCGCCCGGGCAGGCACAGGCCGCCGGCCTTTGCTACCTGACCGAGGACCGAAAGGGACGTGGCCTGCTGTTGCAGAAGGGGATGCGCGAGAACCTGACGCTGCAATCCCTGCCGGAGTTTTCCAACTGGCTGATCGACCAGAATGCCGAAGAGGACGCGCTGACCCGCGCGATCGCGGAGTTCGATATCCGCGCGCCCACGCGGGACGTGCTGGTGGGCAATCTCTCGGGCGGAAACCAGCAGAAACTGCTGATTGCCAAGATCATGCTGACCGACCCCGAGATCGTGATCATCGACGAGCCGACACGCGGCATCGACATCGGGACGAAGCAGCAGATCTACGAATTCATCCACGCGCTGTCCGCGGCGGGAAAATCCATCATCGTGGTCAGTTCGGAAATGCAGGAAGTCATCGGCCTTGCGGACCGCGTTCTCGTGATGCGGCTGGGGGCCATCGCGGGCGAGGTCAGCGGCGATGACATGACGGAAGACAAGATCGTGCGCCTGGCCATGGGCCTCGGCGCGAAAAGGCAAGAGGCAAGCTGATGACGGCAACCGAGACACAGACCCGCAACGTGGGACGGGGCGTGAACCTGAAGGTACTGGGGCCGATCCTGGCGCTGGTCGTTCTGGTGATCGTGGGGGCCGCGCTGAACGGCAATTTCCTGAGCGCCGCGAACATAACCAACGTGCTGTCGCGGTCGGCCTTCATCGGGATCATCGCGGTGGGCATGACGTTCGTCATTACCGGCGGCGGGCTCGACCTGTCGGTCGGGTCCATGGCCGCCTTCATCGCCGGGCTGATGATCCTTGTGATGAACGCGATGCTGCCGATGATGGGGCCGGGCTGGCCCCTGGTTTTCGTCGGCATGCTGACGGCGATGGTGGCAGGCACGCTGGCGGGCTTCGTCAACGGGTTTCTCATCACCACGATGCGGATCGAAGCCTTCATCGTGACGCTGGGGACCATGGGCATCTACCGCAGCCTCGTGACCTGGCTTGCGGACGGAGGCACGCTGTCGCTTGACTTCGGCATGCGGTCGGTGATCCGGCCCATCTACTTCGACGGCATACTGGGGATCAGCTGGCCCATCATCGTTTTCGCGCTGGTGGCGATCACGGGCGAGCTGGTGATGCGGCGGGCGGCGTTCGGACGGCACGCGGCGGCGGTCGGCTCGAACGACCAGGTGGCGCGTTATTCGTCGGTCAACGTGAACCGGGTGCGGATGCTGACATATGTCTTCCTCGGCATTCTGGTGGGCGTCGCGACGATCATGTACGTGCCGCGGCTTGGCTCTGCGTCGCCCAGTACCGGGGTGTTGTGGGAACTGGAGGCGATCGCGGCGGTGATCATCGGCGGCACCATGCTCAAGGGCGGCTTCGGCCGGGTCTGGGGCACGGTGATCGGCGTGCTGATCCTGTCGCTGATCGACAACATCCTGAACCTGACGGATGGCGTGTCGCCCTATCTCAACGGGGCGATCCAGGGGGTGATCATCATCCTCGCCGTCATCCTGCAGCGCGAGAAGAAGGCGGAGAGCTGATAGCGGCTCTTCGGAAAAGACATGGTAAACAGAGGAGAAAAGCCATGAAATTCACGAAAATCACGGCGGCCGCCCTGGCCGCGACACTGGCAATGCCCGCGATGGCCCAGGACACCAAGGTGATCGGCGTGTCGATCCCGGCGGCGACCCACGGCTGGGCGGGCGGCATGAACTTCCATGCACAGCAGGCGGTGGACCGCCTCGAGGAAGTCTATCCCGAGCTGGACTTCGTTCTTGCCACGGCGTCCGACCCTGCCAAGCAGGTCAACGATATCGAGGACATGCTGGCCACCCGCAACATCAGCGCGCTGGTCGTGCTGCCGTTCGAGTCCGAGCCGCTGACCAGCCCGGTCAAGGCCGTCGCGGACAGCGGCGCATGGGTGACGGTGGTGGATCGCGGCCTTGCACAACCGGGCATCGAGGATCTCTACGTCGCGGGCGACAACCCCGGCTTCGGCAAGGTCTCAGGCGAGTACATGGTTTCGGCCATGCCGGACGGTGGCGACATCGTCGTGTTCCGCGGGATCCCCACGACGATCGACAACGAGCGCGTGGAAGGTTTCCAGGAAGCGATCGAGGGATCGGGCATCAACATCCTCGCGATGGAGCACGGCAACTGGAATCGCGACGACAGCTTCACGGTGATGCAGGACTTCCTGTCGAAATACGACAAGATCGACGCGGTCTGGGCATCGGACGACGACATGGCTATCGGCGTTCTGGCGGCGATCGAACAGTCCGGCCGTGACGACATCCAGTTCGTGCTGGGCGGCGCGGGCATGAAGGAGATGGTCGCCAAGGTGCGGGACGGCGACCCGATGATCCCGGCGGACGTGACCTATCCGCCGTCCATGATCGCCACCGCCATCGAGATGACCGCGGTCGGCCTCACCTCCACCGCGCCGGTGTCCGGTACCTTCACGATCGGATCGGTGCTGATCACGCCTGAGAACGCTGCTGACTTCTACTACGAAGATAGCCCGTTCTGATCCGCTCATGACGTCGAGGGGCCCGAGGGCCCTTCGACACCCCGGGCAGGGCGCCACCGTTTCGAGCCGTCGGGAACCGGGTTCCGGGCCTGTTGCCATGCCCGCATCGGTGACGCTGCCAGCCAGGAACGGCCTGGATAAATACCGATTTCCGGTTGATTTTTTCTACCTGCGCTGGACATTCCGGGTCTCGCCCCGTTAGCTGCGCGCAGAGGCCGGGTGGGAGCAAAAGCCCGGGTCTTTGTGCAAGTTCAGTTACAAATCGGGAGGTCCCATGGATCGTCGTTCCTTTATGAAAAGTGCCAGTGTCGTCGGCGTTGGCGCAGCTGCGGGCGGGTTGGCCGCTCCGGCTGTGGCGCAGGGCAACATGACCTGGCGCATGGTCACAACGTGGCCCAAGAATTTCCCCGGACTGGGTGTCGGCGCCCAGCGTCTGGGTGACCGGATCACCGCGGCGTCCGGTGGCCGGCTGACGGTTCAGGTCTACTCGGCCGGCGAACTCGTGCCGCCGCTCCAGTCGCTGGACGCCGTGATCGACGGCACCGCCGAGATGAGCCACGGCGCCGCCTACTACTGGCAGAACAAGACGCCTGCGCTGTCGTTCTTCACCGGCGTGCCGTACGGCATGACCACGCCCGAACTGACCGCATGGATCCGCTACATGGGCGGTCAGGAAATCTGGGACGAAATCTACGACCAGTTCGGCGTTCAGGGCTTCCTGTCGGGCAACACCGGCACCCAGGCCGGCGGCTGGTTCAAGAACGAGCTGACCAGCGTGGACGACCTGCAAGGCGTGCGTTTCCGGACCCCGGGTCTGGGTGGCCGCGTCTGGGAGAAACTCGGCGCCACCGTAACCAACATGGCAGCGGGCGAGATCTTCCAGGCCCTGCAATCCGGCACGCTGGACGCGGCGGAATTCGTCGGCCCCTACAACGATCTGGCGCTCGGCTTCCACCAGGTGGCCAAGAACTACTACATGCCGTCCTTCGTGGAATCCGGCCTGGCAACGGAGCTTGTCGTCGACAAGGCAAAGTACCAGGAACTGCCGGACGATCTGCAGGCCATCGTCAAGGACATCTGCCAGGCCGAATACGACCAGGTTGCAGCGGACTTCTATGCGAACGACCCGCGCGCCCTGCGCACGCTGGTCAACGACCACGGTGTGAACGTGCGCCAGTTCCCCGACGACATCATGGAAGCCGGTGCCAAGGCATCGCAGGAAGTGGTGGAAGAACTGCGCAGCAGCGACGATCCGCTGGTGAAGAAGACCACCGAAAGCTTCATCGAGGCGCTCAACCTCGTGCGCGAGCGGACGGAAATGGTCGATCTGCCCTACCAGGTCGCGCGCCAGAAGTACCTCAAGTACTGATCCCTTCAGGGATAGAAACGAAGCGGCTGCCGGAAAATTCCGGCAGCCGTTTTTTTTGCGGGACTGCGCCGCGCTGGCTACCGGATTTCCAGAGACTTGGTTTTGTGCCCCGGTCGCAAGCGCCGCCCGAACGGCGGCGCTGCAAGCCGCCTTAATTCGCGATCAGGCGCGGCAACCAGGTGACGATGTCGGGAAAGGCGAAGAGAACCGCGATCGCGATGACCTGAAGGCCCACGAAGGGAATGATCCCCTTGTAGATCGCGGAGGTGGGCAGGTTCTCCGGCGCGACACCCCGGAGATAGAAGAGCGCGAAGCCGAATGGCGGTGTGAGGAAGGAGGTCTGCAGGTTGACGCCGACGATCACACCCAGCCACACCGGATCGACGTCGAGGGCAAGCAGGACAGGCGCGGTGATCGGGATCACGATGAAGATGATCTCGAACGTGTCGAGGATGAAGCCCAGAACGAACATGATCGCCATGACGACCGCGACGGCCATCAGCGCCCCGCCGGGCAGGTTCGACAGGAACTCGTGCACCAGGTTGTCGCCGCCCATCAGGCGGAACACGACCGAAAAGACCGACGCGCCCAGAAGGATCACGAAGACCATCGAGGTGATCGTGGCCGTTGCCACCGCGGTCTCGCGCAGGACCGTGAAGGACAGCCGCCACCGCAGCGCGGCGAGGATCATCGCGCCGACAGCGCCGACGGAGGCCGCTTCGGTCGGGGTGGCGATGCCTCCGAGGATGGAACCGAGCACGGACATGATCAGAACCAGTGGCGGCACGAGGGAAACGACGACTTCGCGCAGAAGATCGCCTTTCTCTTCCGCGGGTACGGGCGTCGCGGGACAGCTTTCGGGATCGGTGATCGCCTTGAACACGGTGTACGACAGGTAGAGGCCGACAAGCAGGACACCGGGCAGGAGCGCACCGGCGAAGAGATCGCCGACGGAAACCGTCGTGGGCGCGAAGTTCCCTTTCGCCATCTGCACCTGGGAGTTGATGCCGGACAGCATGTCGCCCATGAAGATCAGCACGGTGGAGGGCGGAATGATCTGGCCGAGGGTGCCCGATGCGCAGATCACGCCGGTCGCCAGCTTGGGGTCATAGCCGGCCCGCAGCATCGCGGGCAAGGAGATGAGCCCCATCGTGACGACCGTGGCACCCACGACCCCCGTCGAGGCCGCCAGCAGCGTGCCGACCACGATCACCGACATGCCGAGACCGCCGCGCAGGTTGCCGAAGAGTTTGCCCATCGTCAGCAGGAGCTGCTCGGCGATGTTCGACCGTTCCAGCATCACCCCCATGAAAATGAACAGGGGCACGGCGACGAGCACCTCGTTCGTCATGAAACCGATGTATCGGTTGGGCAGCGCGCCGAAGTTGGAGGGGTCGAACACGCCAAAGGCCATGCCGACGGCGCCGAACATCAGCGATACGCCCGCGAGCGTGAACGCCACCGGGAAACCCAGAAGCAGGAATCCGATGATGCCGAAGAACATGAGCCCCGCGAGGAGCTCGCCAATCACGATGGGATCCATCAGGCAATGCCTTCGTTATCTGGGAGGTTGGTCGTGTCACCGTAGCGCTGCGACGGAGGAAGCATCGCTTCGTGACCGGAAAGGACGAGAATGGACCGCAGGATCATCGCAACGCCTTGCAGGGCCAGCAGCAGGGCGAACGCGATGATGAAGGTCTTGAGGATGTAGAGCCCGGGCATGCCGCCCACGTTCGCGGACCCTTCGTAATAGCCCCACGCGCGCTGCACGAAGGGCATCGAATAGAGATACACCACCGCGCAGAAAGGCAGCAGGAAGAAGATCGAGCCGAAAAGATCGACGAACGCCTTGGTCCGGATCCCGGCCGGACGATAGAAGATGTCGACGCGCACGTGATCGCCGCGCATCAGGGCAAAGCCCGCGACGGCGGTGAACATGGCGCCGTTCATCCAGATGTAGAGATCCTGCATCCAGACGAAACTGGTGGCAAACACGTATCGCTGAACGACCACGGTGAAACAGATGACGACGATTCCGAGCGACAGCCAGGAAAAGACGTGACCGATGATCGAGTTCAATCCGCTGATCGCCCGGATCACCAGCGCCAATGCGCGCATCTCATTACTCCCGTTGTGTCGTGGAGTGCTGGATGCCAAATATCTTGGGTTTCTACAATAGGTGAGGGCACAGTTTGGCGCGGTTCCGCGGAACGCGGCGACGGGTGCAATGATCCGCAGGGTGCGGTCTCGCTGTTCATTCCGCTGGGAATGGTGGCGCAGGCATCTACATTTCACCCGGTCATCCATGAGCGTACGTGAGGAATGAGCGCAGATCGTGAGCCCCAGACCGTCCGCGATGCCGTGCTGACCCACGGCGTCGTCAGTAGCCGGCCCGAAGTCCTGCTGACGGGCTCCGGCTGGCGCGTCGCCATGGCGGTGACCCAGGAAGCCCTGCTGCGGCTCTGGAGCGACGATGCCTTCGGGCTTTCCGGCAATATCGCCTTCCGCATGTTGCTCGCGATATTTCCGTTCCTGATTTTCACCAGTTCGCTCACCGCCTTTGTCGGGGACCGCACGATGGCCGATGACCTGATCGCGTTCCTGATCGAGATCGTGCCGACCGTGATCGTCGATCCGATCGTGTCGGAGGTCGAGAAGGTCATGACCGCGCAGCGCGGCGGGGTGCTCAGCGCCGGTATCCTGCTGACCATCTGGTTCGCGGTGGGCGGGGTGGACGGCGTGCGTGTCGGCCTGAACCGGGCCTACGGCATCCGCGAGACCCGGTCCGCGGTGGCGATCTATGCCCTGCAGGCAACCATGGTGCTGGTCTCGGGGTTCGCGATGGTGATCGTCGGATACCTTCTGGTGCTGGCGCCGAGAGCGGGATCATGGCTGCACCAGCTTCTGCCCGGATTCGACCCGGCCTCGGTCAAGATCAGCCTGATCCGGTATCCGGCGGCGGCGATCATCTTTCTGTCCCTCCTGTTCGCCGCGCATGTCATCCTGCCGGCACGACGTACCCGGTTCTCCAGCATCTGGCCCGGCGTTCTGTTCACCGTCGGCGGTTGGGTGGTCCTGACGGCGGCATTCTCGGCCTATCTTGCGAGGTTCGCGACCTATGGAAGCTACTATGCGGGCCTCGCCGGTATCATCGCGGTGCTCTATTTCATGTATCTCGCGGCGCTGATCCTGATTTTCGGGGGGGAACTGAACCGGGCCATCCGAATTCGGCGGCTGGCGCTTTCGCTGCGGGTCGCCAACCGGAACAGAGACGAGAGCCAGACACCGTCGCGCGAAGGACTCGGGAGGTGATCTAAACGCTCGTCACCAGTGGCGGGCAAGTCCACCGGCGTCTTGATTGACCTTTCTGGGCATTTCGGCGTCGGTGATCTGAACCCACGCCGATGCAAGGCTCGGAAAACTGCCCGACCGATCTCGATGATACGCATAATCAGTCTTATGCCAAATTTGCCATTCTGTCGTGATGCCACGTGCAACGGCGGTTCTTGCCGGACGATCCTTTGACGACTTTCACAAGACCGACTTACCACCTCGAACTTTGCCATGTCCTATCGACTAATCCGGCGGCTGCTGTACCTTGCGAACTGCCAGACACCCCGCATCAGACTTGGACACCAAAAGTGGACACCGAACATACCAACCTTGCGATTCATGCCCGCGGACTGGTACGCCGCTTCGGAAATTCGACTGCCGTCGCCGGGGTCGACCTCGAGGTGCCGCGCGGCATGATCTTCGCCGTGCTGGGCCCGAACGGCGCGGGCAAGACCACGTTGTTGCGGATGCTGGCCACCTTGACTGCGCCCGATGCCGGAAGTGCCGAGGTGATGGGCCATGACATCGCCACAGCACCGGAAAAGGTGCGTTCCTCCATTGCCATGACGGGCCAGTTTGCCTCGCTCGACGAGGATCTGACGGGCCGCGAAAACCTTGTGATGCTGGCCCGCCTCTGGGGTTTCCGGTCAGGTCCGGCGCGGGCGCGGGCTGACGAATTGCTCGACGCTTTCGAGCTGTCGGCGGCTGCGCACAAGCAGGTAAAGGATTACTCCGGCGGGATGCGGCGCAGGCTCGACATCGCGGCGTCCCTGATCGTGACGCCGGGCGTCCTGTTTCTGGATGAGCCGACGACGGGGCTGGACCCTTCGGCGCGTCAGGGCGTCTGGCGGCTGATCCGGCAGCTTGCCGGGTCGGGCGTGACGATCCTGCTGACAACCCAGTACCTTGAAGAGGCCGATCAACTGGCGGACCGGATCGCGGTCATCGACAATGGGCGCAAGATCGCAGAAGGCACCAGCCGCGAGCTGAAGGCGGCCACCGACTCGGGCGTCCTGCATGTCTCGCTCGCCGACCATGGGCAGATCGAGGCTGCGGCCCACCTGTTGTCCGAGCATCTGGGAAACGCGGTGCAGCGCAGCCCGGAGGGTGCCGAACTTTCAGTGCTGTCCGGCGACGCGGCTGCGGCCAACGCGGCGGTGGCGGCGCTGATCTCCGGCGGCTTCGCATTGGCCGACTTCCGCATGGGTGCGCCAAGCCTCGACGAGGTCTTCTTTGCGTTGACCGGAAAACCGGAAGCATCGGCGCCCGATGCAGACGGGGATAAGGACACCGAAACAGCAAAGGCTCAGCCATGACCGACGTGACCGCGCGCTCCCCGGCGACAAGCGCCCCCAAGCCCGGAACACCCGACATCCGGGCCCTGCGCCGGGTTCCTGCGCCGCCGCCGCCCGGACCACTGTCGAACGCGCTGGTATTCGGCTGGCGCGCGATCCTGAAATTCCGCCACGTGCCGGAACAGCTGTTCGACCTGATCATGACGCCGATCATGTTCACGCTTCTGTTCACCTTCGTTTTCGGCGGGGCGCTGGCCGGATCGACGGGCGACTACCTGCAGTACTTCCTGCCGGGCATTCTGGTGCAGACCGTCGTGTTCAACTCGGTCTACTCCGGCATGGGGCTTTCCACGGATTTTCAGAAAGGCCTGTTCGACCGCTTCCGCACACTGCCGATCTGGTCGCTTGCACCCTTTGCGGGTTTGATGGTCGGGGATCTCCTGCGGCACCTGATTGCGGGCGGGATCATTCTGGGCATCGGGCTGATCCTTGGCTACCGCCCCGAGGCGGGTGTGGTCGGCACGCTTGCCGCCTTTGCCATGCTGCTGACGATCGGTTTCGGCATGGGCTGGGTGTTCATCGTGCTGGGCCTTCTGGTGCGGACGCCGATGACCGTCATGACCCTCGGTTTCACCATCCTGTTCCCGGTCACCTTCGCCTCGAACATCATGGTCGATCCGGCGACGATGCCCGACTGGCTCCGCAGCTTTGTCGAGGTCAACCCGGTGTCCCTGATGACCACTGCCCTGCGGGGCCTGATGTCGGGCACGGCCGGCCTGTCGCAGGTCGCGCTCGCCTTGATCGCGCCGGTCGTCCTGACCGTGATGCTGGCACCCGTGGTGTTGTGGCTTTACCGGCGCAGGTGAGGCCGCCGGATGTAGCAGGACCGAAGCGGCGTGCGCTGCAGTCCGACTATGTCGTTTGGAAATCGCGTGATCGGGTGTCGGATTGGTCTTCGCGCTTTTCCCGAAGCATCAGCATTGCGGGCGTGACCACCAGCGTCAGGACCGTGGCGACGATGAGCCCGCCGGCGATCGCGCTGGAAAGCTCCGTCCAGTATTGCGTCGATGGCGCACCGTAGACGATCTCGCGCGTGAAGAAATCGATGTTGAGGCCAATGACCATGGGCAGGAGCCCGAGTGCGGTCGTCACCGAGGTCAGGACGACGGGGCGCAAGCGTTGCGCGCCGGTCCGCAGCGCCGCTTCGAGCGGTGCCATGCCGGACTTGCGCAGATCGTTGAAGGTGTCGATCAGGACGATGTTGTTGTTCACCACGATCCCTGCAAGGGCAATGACGCCGACACCCCCCATGACCACGCCGAAGGGGCGGCCGGTAATCACGAGCCCGAGAAGCACCCCGCCGACCGAGAAGACGATCGCGCTCATCACCACTGCCGCCTGGAAGAAGCTGTTGAACTGCAAAAGCAGGATCACGAACATCAGCACGATCGCCGCGACGAAGGCGCTCGCAAGGAAGATCATCGATTCCAGCTGGTCCTCGGCCTCCCCTGCAAATGTGTATGAAGCGCTCTCCGGCAGATCGGCGGCGGCAAGGGCCGCCTCCAGCTGGGCGATCTGATCGTTGACCAGAAGACCGGGGGCGACGTTCGCCTCGATGGTGGTTACCCGTTCCTCGTCGATGCGACGCACGACACCGATGCGCTCGACCGGCGCGAAGGACACGAAGTTGGAGATCGGCACCAGCCCCGCCGAGGTCGGTACGCGCAGGCTTCCAAGCTCCGACAGGGACCGCTCCTCGCTCGGGAAGCGGACCCGCACGTCGAGCTCGCCATCCGCGTCGGAGGGGCGGTAGTCGGTCACCGTGATCCCCTGTGTCAGAAGCTGGATCGCCTGCCCGAGCAGACTGACATCGGCACCGTAACGCGCGGCTTCGGCCCGATCGACGCTGATCGCCACCTCGACGCCGGGCAGCGGCCGCGTGTCGGTCACGTCGGTGAAACCGCCGACACGCTCCATGACGGCGAGCACCTGTTCGACGGCCGCGCCCTGCGCCTCGGGTGATCCGGCCGTAACCTGCAGGTTCACGGGCTTGCCGCTGGTCGGGCCGCCGCTCTCGGTCTGCACCTGCACGTCGATACCGGCGATGTCGGCCATCTCGTCGCGGATGTCGGCGCCGATCTCGGCCGCGCTGCGGCGCTGGTCCCAGTCGACAAGATCGAGCTGGATGGTGCCGATGACCTCCTCGTCACCCTGACCCGCTCCGATGGAGGAACGTGCATAGACGCTGGCCACGCCGTCCTGCCCGATGAGCCTGTCCTCGACCTGCCGCACGAGCGCGTCCCGTTCGAAGATCGAAAGGTTGTCGCGGGCGCGCACTTCGACCTGCATGAACTCGGGCTCGATCGACGGGAAGAAGGCGATCCCCCGGCCGAACTCACCGTAGATCGCGAAGCCGCCGAAAAGCAGTGCCACGGCGAGGATGAGCGTCGTGGCAGGGCGCAGAATGGCCTTCTCCAAAAGGCGGACATAGGCACCTGTGAACCCGCCGATCTCGCGCGGGTCGCCCGCCTCGGCGGCATGAAGCGCGGCCTTGGCCTTGGCGGTCTGCGGCTGGCGCTTGCCGATCAGCCCGCCCACCACGGGGATGAAAATCAGCGCCATGAAGAGCGACGCGAAGAGCGTCAGGATCACGGTGATCGGCAGGAACTTCATGAATTCGCCAACGAGCCCGGTCCAGAACAGCAGCGGGAAGAACACGCTGAGCGTGGTGGCGGTCGAGGCGATGATCGGCCATGCCATCCGCTTGGCGGCATGGGAATAGGCCGTCTTCGGATCGTCGCCTTCCTGCAGGCGACGGTCGGCCAGTTCAACCGTGACGATCGCACCGTCGACAAGCATCCCGACCACGAGGATCAGCGAGAACAGCACCACGATGTTCATCGTGTATCCCATGGTCCAGAGCGCGGTGACGCCAGCGAGGAAAGCGCCGGGGATCGACAGGCCCACCAGAACCGCCGATCGCAGGCCGAGCGCGAAGACGATCACGATCATGACGAGGATCACCGCCGCGATGACGTTCGATTCAAGGTCCGACAGCAGGGTCTTCACCTGCTCGCTCTGGTCCTGCAGGTAGGTGACATCGACCGAATCCGGCCAGTCGGCCCGCATCGTCTCGATCGTTTCCTGCACCGCCGCCACGGTGTCGATGATGTTCGCGCCGGACCGCTTCTTGACCTCGAGCGCCAGCGCGGGCTGGCCGTCGATCCGGGCAAAGCCGGTCGGGTCCTCGAACGCCCGCCGGACCGTCGCCACGTCGCCGAATGTGACGACCGTGTTGCCGTCGACCTTGACGGGCATCGCCATCACGTCCTCGAGGTTCTCGATCAGTCCCGGCACCTTCAGCACGATGCGCCCACCGCCCGTCTCGATGGCCCCGGCGGCGATCAGGCGGTTGTTGCGCTGCAACTGGCTTGTCAGCGCGTCGAAGCTGAGGTTGTAGGTCTGAAAGACGGTCGGGTCGATCAGCACCTCGAGGAACTCATCGCGCGCGCCGCCGATATCGACCTCCAGAACGCCCGGAAGACCCTCGACCGCGTCCTGTACATCTTCGCTGAGGTCGTTCAGCGTCCGCTCGGGGACCGGTCCAGACAGGATCGCGGTGATGATCGGAAAGAGCGCCGTGTTGATCTCGGTCACGGTCAGGTCATAGGCGTCCTCGGGCAGTTCGCCCTCGGCGCGGTCTGCCGCCTCGCGCACCTTGTCGAGCGCCTCGTCGATGTCGCCGCCGGCGGTGAACTCGAGCTGCACGCTGGCAAAGCCTTCGGCGGCTTCGCTCGACATCTTCTCCAGCCCCTCGATGGCACCGAACTCGGCCTCCATCGGTTCCAGAAGCAGCCGCTCTGCATCCGTGGGGCTGATCCCGTCGATGCCGGTGGACACGTAGACCAGTGGCAGGGGGACTTCCGGGTTCGCTTCCTTGGGGATCGAGACGTAGGCGATGGCACCCACGCCCAGGATCATCGCCAGCGCGAGGATCATGACCCGGCTGCGCGAAAAGGCAGCGTCGATGATCGCGTTCATTCCCGATCCTCCGAAGCGCCGTCCTGCGGTGCGCGCGCGGCGCTGGTCACATCGCCGTTCTCCGTGTCGGACGTCTGGGCACGGACTTGTTCGCCGGCCTGAACGAAGCCCTGGCCGATGGTGATGATCTGGGCCGTGTCGGGCAGTCCGGTGGCCCATACCCCCTGCAGTTCGGCCTTGACGATCTGGATCGGATAGAAGCGCACGGTACCGTCTTCGACCGTCTTGACGCCGATCTCGCCGTCCGCATTCAGAGACACGATCGAGGGCGATACGAAATGCGCCATCGTCTGGCCGGTGGGGATCAGGATCTCGGCGGAGACCCCGGCGGGGATCGCGCCGTCCTCGTTGGCGACCTCGATCTCGGCAAGAAATGTCCGCGTCTCGGCCGCGGCGGAGGTGCCGACGAACGTCACCTCGCCTTGCCGCGTCTCGCCCGTGATGAAAGTGACCTCGGCCGGTTGTCCGTTCTGTATCTGCCTCAGTGACTGCTGCGGCACCTGGATCGCCACGGTCAGGGGCTGGTTGTCGACGATGCGCCCGACTTCTTCGCCCGCCGAGACGAACTCGCCCACATCGAGGGTCAAGGTCTCGATCCGTCCCGGGAAGGGCGCGAGGATATTCAGATCCTCCAGCGCCTGTTCGGCGGCGATCACCTGCGCCTCGGCCGATGCCAGGGCCGCGCGCGCCTCTGCGACCCGGTCCGCGGTGCCGACGCCGCGCTCGAGAAGCTGCTCGGCATTGTCGATCTCGCGCTGTGCGCGGGCGCGCTCTTCGGCGGCGCGGGAGAGATCGGCCTCGGCCCGCGTGGACGAGAGCCGCGCGATCAACTGCCCGGCCTCGACGTTCTCGCCCTTGTCAGCCAGAACCTCGACGATGTCGCCGGTCGCTTCGGCGCGCAGCGCCGTGTCCCGGTCGGGCTGCGCCTGGCCCTCGGCCTGGAACGTCAGCGTCACCTGCTCGGCCTGCGACGTTCGGACCAGAACGGAAGCGAGCTCCTTGTCTGCAACCTGCTGCTGCGGGGCCTCGGTCTCGGACGGCAGGATGAACCCGCTCCCCATCCAGAGAACCAGCGCCGCGAGGATCGCTGCGGCGATCCAGACAGAGCGGGACGCCCCGCGATCCGTCTTGAAATCGAGCGGGCGGGGACGCTCGGCGGTCTCGGGTGTCTTGTCCATCTCGGGCGTCTCCTTGCGTCAGTCGGGTCCGCACGGCTTGACGGGCGGACCTCCACCTTACATACCGACTGTCGGTAGGTTGGCAAGAATTCATCGAAAATGACCGAACGGCAGACATCACATCGTCGTCACCGGATGGCCGCATCCGACCGGCGCGAGGCGATCCTCGACGCCGCGCAGGCGCTGTTCATGGAACGCGGATGGGAGATCGTGACGATCGCCGACGTGCTGGAAGCCGCCGGCATCTCGCGGGGTGGATTCTACCATCATTTCACCGCCAAGGAGGATCTGCTCACCCAGATCGTCGCCCGACTGACGCAGCAGGCCATGGTGGCTGCCGAGGCCGCGCGTGATCAGACTGCCGGTGACGCGCTTGCCCGCCTGAACGCCTTCATCGCCGGTTCCCTGCGCTCGCATGCCGAAAACCCGGAGTCGCTGCAGGTCTTCGCCGAGGTGCTGGCCCGCCCCGGCAACGATATCCTCTTCCAGCGGATTTTCGAAGCGAACTCGGCGATGATACAGCCCATCCTGACCGGGATGATCGTCGAAGGGGTCGAGGACGGTACTTTCGATGTGGCTGACCCGGCCCTTACCGCCGAGGTGATCGTCGGCCTGGCGCAGGGGCGGCGGCAAGCGTTGTCCCGTATCCTCACGGCCGCTCTGGCCGGTAATACCGATGCCGCAACCGCGGAACTCGACACAAGGATGCTGGCCGAAGGTCTGATCTGTGACCGGCTGCTCGGTCTGCCGCAGGGCAGCGTCGTGCTGTCGGACAAGGTCGCGTACCACCGGATGCTGGCGGGACTGGCCAATCGCGCTTCATAGCGCGCATGACAGTCGCGCCCTTTGGTCCGGTCACGCGGGGCCCCTCCAGCCCGCCGCAAAAGAACGCGGGAGACATTCGGTCGTATCTTGGCAACGCACGGCCCCCAATCCTTGCGATCAGGAGAAAGGATTGACGATGCGCAACTGCTCTTCCACCAGCAAACCGTCGTGCATGTCCTCGCTCCACAATGTCGTGCATCCGGCGATCAGGGCGGCAGACACGATCATCGCGTCATAGACGGAAAGCCGATATCTCTCCGCCAGGGCGCGGCCCACCACGTGGGTCCGGACCGTCAGATCTTCTACAGGGCACAGGGACTGGATTCCTGCGAGGAATGCCTGCGTGTCCTCCCAGCTGAGCCCCGCTTTCCTCCGGCAATTGACCATCGCTTCGTTCAGAACCTGAACGCTGATCCGGGGCCCCTGCCCCAGGATGGCTTCGGCCCGTTCGGCCTTGGGACCGTCGTCCAGCAGATAGAGAACAACGTTCGTGTCCGCGAACTCAGCGCTCATGCGCGGCGTCGCGGCTCAGGCGCGCGTCCTTGGGCAGCTTGCCCCGGAACCGCCGCAGACCTTGCAGGATTTCATCGGCGCGCGGCTGACGGCGGACAAACACGGTGCCTTCGTCCTTCACCAGGTCGATCTGGTCGCCCTCCTTCAGCCCCAGTTCCCGGACAAGGTCGGCAGGCAGCCGGACCGCGAGGGAATTTCCCCATTTCGCAACTTGCATGTTGGCCCCTCGGATCATGGATATACACCCAGCATATGTATATCATGCGGTCGCCCATGGCAAGCGCCCGGCACAAGGGGTGCTCTGCCAACCTGCGCGGGCCGCTTGCCGGGACTAGTCCCTGGGGAGCCCATCCTCGGCCAACTCGGCAAAAAGACCGGCGGCCGCGAGCAGGGCCTGTCGCGAAAGCGACTTCAGCACGTGTTCGTCGGGCGCGTGCTGGGAACAGCCCGCGTAGGAGTGCGGCAACCAGATCGTCGGCAAGCCCAGCACGTCGGCAAAGCAGTCGTTCGGCAGTGACCCGCCCAGGTTCGGCAGTATGTCGGGTGCCACGCCCGTTGCACGGGCGACCGCGGCGGCGGCAAAGCGGACCATGGGGTGATCGGGGTCGAGCCGGGTTGCCGGAAAGGCGCCATCCGCCTGAGGCACGATCCTGACCTTGCCGAACCCCTCGCGGTCGAGATGCCGGCGCAGCGCTGGCAGTATCCCGTCGACCTCGGTGCCGACGACGAAGCGAAGCTGGCAGGTGGCACGGGCCGATCCTGCAATGGCGTTGAGCGGCGCCTCGGGCGCGCCGGCGGTCATCGCCAGTATGGTAAAGCTGTTCCAGCCGAACACCCGCTCCACCGGGCTCAGGCCTGCCTCGCCCCAGTCGTCGTCCAGCGCGATGCCGGTGTCGTGGGCCGGCAGGGCGGCCAGCACCTCGCGGATGCGCGGACCAAGGCTGTCCGGACGCCATTCGGGAATGCGGATCTGCCCCCGCGCGTCGGTGATACTGGCCAGCGCATGGGCAAGGATCATCGCCGGATCCGCCAGCAGGCCGCCGAAGTTGCCTGAGTGGTTGGCCCCGTCGCGCAGCGTCACGTCCAGATCGAAACTGACGGCGCCGCGCGCGCCGGTGAAGATCGTTGGGACCGAGGGACGCAGGCGCGGACCGTCCGAGGCGATGAATATATCCGCCGCAAGCAGATCGGCGTTGGCAGCGCAAAATTCGCGCAGGCCGGGGGAGCCCGTTTCCTCGCCCATCTCGATGATGATCTTGGCGTTGAACCCCAGCCGCCCCTGCGCCCGGATAACCGCATCGATTGCGCGCAGGTTGATGAGATGCTGCGCCTTGTTGTCGGCTGCCCCGCGCCCGTAAAGCCGGTCGCCTTCCTCCACCAGATCGAAGGGGGCAAGCCCGGCGCGCCACCGGTCCTCCTGCGCGCGCACGACGTCGCCGTGACCGTAGCTCAGGACCGTGGGCAGGGCCGCGTCCTCGATCCGCTCGGCAGTAAGGATCGGCGGGCCGCCGGGCGCCGGGTTGTCATGGATGCGGCAGGTGAACCCCATGGCCTCCAGCAGCGGGGTCATGTCCCGGCGCAGGTAGGCCTCGAGGTGCGGCACACCGCGCGGATCCTGGCTTTCGGTCGGGCGGGACACCAGCGTGGCGAGATCGCGCTGGAAGTCGCCACTGTCGAAATAGGCTTCGACATGGGCGCAGGCCGCGTCGCGCAGGGTCATGTGCGTTTCCGCGCCGCGTCGGGTTCGGCAACGCCGTCGCCCCAGGGCGACATGGTTTCGGTGGTGCCGGAGTTGGTGGCACCTTCGCGCATCACCCCGGCGGGGCAGGCAAAGGCGAAGGGAAAGGGCAGCCTTTGCGCCTGCGCCACCGGAAACCGGGCGGCAAGCGCTTCGGTGACCGGGCCGGCCAGGCGTTCATCCGCGACGACCTGCGGCCCGCCGGAAGCATCGAGGCGAGGGGCCTCTATCGCTTCCTGCATCGACATGTCCTGTTCGATCAGGTGCGCACTGATCTGCGCCACCGCCGGCATGATCTTGCGCCCGCCCGACGCGCCAAGCGCGAAGCGGCGGTGCGCGGTTTCCCCGATCACGGGGCAGACGTTCATCAGGCAGGCCTTGGCCGGTGCCATCGAATTGGGCCGGCCGCGTTCCGGATCGAACCACATGATCCCGTTGTTCAGCAGCATCCCCGTGCCCGGAGAAACCACCTTGGACCCGAAGATCGACAGCAGCGTCTGGGTCATGGCGACCATGTTCCCCGCGCGGTCGACAATCGAGAAATGCGTCGTGCACCCCGGTGCGGTTGCGCTTTCGTGGTCGCCCATGTGCGCCAGCCGTTCCGCGTAGGCGGCCCGCAGGCCATCGGCGCGTGCAACATGCGCCGCAGGACTGGCGGCGTCGCGGGCGTCGTAATCCGACTCCCAACGGGTCAGGGCATCCGCGAGCGTGGGACCGGCAGTAAGGCCGGGCACGGCGTGCACCGTCGCGTCACGGAACGGAATGGCCAGTGAATCCGTCCAGGCGACGCGATAGTCACGCAGGTCTTCCATGGTCAAAAAGCCGCCTTTTTCGGTGACGTCCCGCACCAGCGCCTGCCCGATATCGCCCCGATAGAAGGCCGTCTCGCCCTCGCGGGCGAGGTGTTCGAGCGTGTCGGCCATGCGGGTCTGGTCCAGCCGTTGCTCAGCCAGCGCGGTCCAGCCGGACCCCTTGGGCCATTGCCCGTCGTCCAGGAACATCGCGGCGGCGTCCGGGTCGCGGGCGAGGTCGCGGGCGCTGGCCGCGATGACAAGCGCCGCGTACCAGTCCACGTGCAGACCCTTGCGCGCCAGATCGACGGCGGGCGCAAGAAGCTCGGCCCAGGCCATCCGGCCAAAGCGGGTATGGGCGGAAGAAATCCCGGCCACGGTGCCGGGAACGGCGACCGAGGTGGCGCCGGTGACGTTCCGGTCTTCCAGTACCTTCTCCCACGGAAAGAGGTCCGACGCCTTGCCCTCGCCCGAAAGCGGATAGCGGTCGAGGTCCAAGGCCGCCGAAGATCGCATGCCGTAGTTCAGCGCATGGGCACGGCCTTCGTCCGCGCGCCACAGCATCATCGCCCCGCCGCCGGCAGGGCCCGACATCCAGGGTTCGACGACACCGATGGCGAAACTCACGGCCACGGCGGCATCCACGGCATCCCCTCCTGCGGCCAGCACATCCGCGCCGACTTCGGCGGCGACGACGTGCTGCGCGGCTACGACCCCGGAGGTGGTGGCCGTGATGCCCGGCTTGCGCGTTTGCTGGCTGCGCGAGAAAGAGCCGCTCATGCCCCGGCCTTGGCCGGCGTGCCGGGGAGGCGGGTGGCGGGATTGGTTTCGGTCATCTGTATCGGCCCTTCGATGCGTGACAGGTTCGGCGCAGCATCCCCCCGCGTCGGGGGATCATCAACCCCCAAGTTGCGGCGCGGGCAGCGATGGCCGGCTCAGAATTTCAGGGGGGCGTTGCTCTTGACCTCCTTTATGACAAAGAAGGTCCGCGCCTGCCGAACGCCGGGCAGCGCGATCAGCTTGCTGGTGTGCAGGCGGTTGAAGTCGCTCATGTCCGACACGCGGATCCGCAGGAGGTAGTCGAAATCGCCCGCCACGAGGTCGCAGTCGAGGATCGCGTCCTCGTCCGCGATCGCCTCTTCGAAGGCGGCAAAGCTTTCAGGCGTGGACCTGTCCAGCACGATCCCGACCATCACGAGCGCGCCCAGGCCGACCTTTTGCGGATCGACCATGGCGCGCACCCCGGTGATGTAGCCTTCCTCGAACAACCGCTGTGTCCGCCGGTGGCAGGTCGCCGGGCTGACGTTGATGCGCTGCGCAAGTTCGGCGTTGGTCTGCCGCGCATCCTTGTGCAGCAGGCGCAGCAGGTTGAGTTCGGACCGGCCAAGCGGCTCTTGCGGGGGTTGTTTCATGGATGCGGGCTCCGGTTCAGGCTGATTCCCGGTTTGGGACGATGAAAGGATAGTTCAGATTTCTGTCATCAAACAATATCAGGCACCAGATTCGCGGCCTTCAGGCGATGAGAAGCAAAAACGCCCCGGCCAGTTAGAGACGACATTTCAGGACGGTCCTTTTACCTTGGCGCCAGTCAAACTGGAGATGATGATGTCCCTTCTGGAAAAATTCGAACGCTACCCCCTGACGTACGGCAAGACGCCGATCGAACATTTGCCGCGACTGACCGAAGCGCTTGGCGGCAAGGTCGAAATCTACGCCAAGCGGGACGACTGCAACTCAGGCCTTGCCATGGGCGGCAACAAGCTGCGCAAGCTGGAATACATTGTGCCCGATGCGCTGGCGTCGGGCGCGGATACGCTGGTGTCCATCGGCGGTGTCCAGTCGAACCATACCCGCATGGTCGCCGCGACCGCCGCCAAGATCGGGATGAAATGCGTGGTGGTGCAGGAAAAGTGGGTGCCGCATTTCGATGCCGTCTATGACCGCGTGGGCAACATCCTGATGACCCGGCTGATGGGGGCGGAGTCGCGGCTGGTCGACGACGGGTTCGACATCGGCATTCGCGAAAGCTGGGAAAACGCCATGCAGTCGGTCCGCGACGCCGGCGGCAAACCCTACGGCATCCCCGCCGGCGCTTCGGTGCACAAGTACGGCGCGCTCGGATACATCGGCTTCGCCGAGGAGGTGGCGGAGCAGGAGAAGGAACTGGGCTTCGCCTTCGAATACATCGTGGTCTGCGTCGTCACCGGGTCGACACAGGCGGGAATGATCGTCGGGTTCAAGGCGCAGGGCCGCGCGGACAGGGTGATCGGCATCGACGCTTCCGGCACGGTGGCGCAGACCCGGGCCCAGGTGACGGAAATCGCCCGGAACGCCGCGGAGCTGGTCGACCTCGGCCAGGAGATCACCGAAGAGGACGTCGTGATCAATGCCGACTATGCCTACCCTGCCTATGGTGTTCCGTCCGAAGAGACAAACGAGGCGATCCGCCTTGCCGCCCGGACGGAGGCGATGATGACCGACCCGGTGTACGAGGGCAAGTCGATGCAGGGGCTGATCGATCTCACACGCAATGGCTTCTTCCCGGAGGGCTCGCGCGTGCTTTATGCGCATCTGGGCGGTGCGCCCGCACTGAACGGTTACAGCTATTACTACAAGGAAGGCTGATGCCTGTCCCCGGCCCGCCCGGGCTGGGGCATTCAGGCGTTCCTGCGGCGGCGGGTCAGGCGCGCGATCATCACGAAGAAGAACGGCACGAACAGCACGCCAAAGACCGTTGCCGCGATGGTGCCGGACAGCACGCCGCTGCCGATGGCGGTGCGCCCGCCCGAACCTGCGCCGCTGCTGAGCACCAGCGGCAGCACGCCCAGCGAAAAGGCCATCGACGTCATGACGATCGGGCGGAAACGCTGCCTGGCCGCATCCAGCGCCGCGTCGATGATGCTTTCGCCCTGGTCACGCAGGTCGCGGGCGAATTCCACGATCAGGATCGCGTTCTTGCCGGTCAGACCGATCACCGTCAGCAGACCGACCTGGAAGAACACCCCGTTCTCGAAACCGCCGAGCCAGGCCCCCGTCAGCGCGCCCAGCACGCCGATGGGCATCGCCAGCATCACGGCAAAGGGAATGGACCAGCTTTCATAAAGCGCCGCGAGCGCGAGGAAGATCGCGGCAAGGGACAAGGCATAGAGAAGCGGTGCCTGGTTGCCGGATTCCTGTTCCTCCAGCGACAGCCCGGTGGGTGCGATAGCGAAACCCGGCGGGAGTTGCGACGCCAGCCTTTCCAGTTCCGCCAGACCCTCGCCCGTGCTGGTGCCGGGGGCGGGAGTCCCCTGCAACTGCATCGACGGCACGCCGTTGTAGCGGTTCACCCCCTGTGGCCCGTAGGTCCAGCTGGCATCCGCAAAGTTGGAGAACGGGACGAGCCCGCCGCTGGAATTGCGCACGCGCCATTTCTTGAGGTCCGATGGACCGGACCGCGCGTCGGCCTCGCCCTGCACGTAGACACGCTTGATCCGCCCCTCGTCGATGAAATCGTTCACGTAGCGCCCCGCCCAGGCAATCGTCAGCAGGTTGCCCACGTCGGTGGCCGAAACCCCCATCGCGCCGGCCCGGCGCCAATCGATATCGAGGTTGAACTGCGCCGCGTCCTCCAGGCCATTGGGCCGGAGCGACGCGATCAGCGGACTTTGCGCCGCCATCCCAAGCAGCTGGTTGCGCGCATCCAGAAGCTGTTCGTGCGTCTGCCCGCCGCGTGCCTGCAGGTAGAGATCGAAACCCGACACGTTGCCGAGTTCGATCACCGACGGAGGCACCACGGGAAAGACCATCGCGCCCCGGATCTGGCTGAAGGCGCCAAAGGCCCGCCCCGCCAACGCCTGAGCGCTGAGCTGCGGTTCCTTGCGTTCTTCCCAGTCCTTCAGCCGGACGAAGACGATACCCTGGTTCTGCCCCTGCCCGCCGAAACTGAAGCCGACGACACCAAAGACGGAGTCCACGACTTCGGTCTCCTGGGTGAGGTAGTAATCCTCGACCTGCTTGATGACGTCGAGGGTCCGGTCGGCCGTGGAGCCTGTGGGCCCCTGCACCAGCGTGAACAGGATGCCCTGGTCTTCGTCGGGCAGGAAACCCTGCGGGGTCCGCAGGAACAGCGCGCCCATGGCGGCGATGATCGCGAGGTAGACGATCCCGCTGAGGAAGGGATGGCGCACGATGCCGCCGACCAGCCGGGTATATCCGCCGCGCAACCCGTCGAAGCCCGTGTTGAACCAGGCGAAGGGGCCCCGTTTCTTCCCGTGGCCGTTCGGCTTGAGCATGGTGGCGCAGAGCGCGGGCGTGAGCGTCAGCGCCACCACCACCGAAAGGGTCATCGCCGAGATGATGGTGACCGCGAACTGCTTGTAGATCACACCCGTCGAACCGGGAAAGAAGGCCACCGGCACGAAAACGGCCGAGAGTACCACCGCGATGCCCACTAGAGCCCCGGTGATCTGGTCCATCGACTTGCGCGTCGCCTCCACCGGGCTCAGGCCTTCCTGCTCCATGATGCGTTCGACGTTCTCGACCACGACGATGGCGTCGTCCACCAGCAGGCCGATGGCCAGCACCATGGCCAGCATGGTCAGGGTATTGATCGAGAAGCCCAGCAGCGCCATCACCCCGAACGTCCCCAGAAGCACGACCGGCACCGCGAACGTGGGGATCAGCGTGGCACGGAAGTTCTGAAGGAAAAGGTACATCACAAGGAACACCAGCACGATCGCCTCGACCAGTGTCTTGATCACTTCCTCGATCGAGATGGTCACGAAAGGCGTCGTATCGAACGGCACGACGTAATCCACGCCTTCGGGAAAGAACTGGGCCAGTTCCTCCATCCGCTGCTCTACCGCGTTGGCCGTGTCCAGCGCGTTCGCGCCGGGGGCAAGGCTGATCGCCATGCCGGTCGACGGGTTGCGGTTGTAGCGTGAGATGGTGGCGTAGCTTTCCGCGCCGATCTCCACGCGGGCGACGTCATTCACCAGCACAAGGCCGCCATCGGTTTCGGCCCGCAGCACGATCTGCCGGAAATCCTCCGGTGTCCGCAACAACGACTGGGCCGTGATGGTCGCGTTGAGCTGCTGACCCTCCACCGCGGGAAGCGACCCGAAGGCGCCGGCCGAAATCTGCGCGTTCTCTGCGGCGACAGCCGCCACGACGTCCGCCGGGGTCAGTTCGAAAGCGGCGAGCTTTGCCGGGTCGAGCCAGATGCGCATGGCGTATTGCGCGCCGAAGACCTGTACGCTTCCCACGCCCTCCACGCGGCTGAGCTCGTTCACGAGGTTGGTCGCCAGGTAGTCGCCCAAATCGGTTTCGTCCAGCGAACCGTCTTCCGAGATCAGGGAGATCACCATCAGGAAGCCCGAGGACGACTTCCGCACCGTCACGCCCTGCCGCTGGACCACTTCGGGCAGCAGGGCCGTGGCCTGCGACAGCTTGTTCTGAACCTGCACCTGCGCGATGTCGGGGTCGGTTCCGGTCTCGAAGGTCAGCGTCACGGTCGACGTGCCCGAAGACGTCGAACTGGAAGAGATGTAGCGCATCCCGTCGAGGCCCGTCATCTGCTGTTCGATCACCTGCGTCACGGTGTTCGCGACGGTTTCGGCAGAGGCGCCGGGATAGACCGCGTTCACCGAAACGGTGGGCGGCGCGATCTGGGGATACTGTGCGACCGGCAGCGTGAGGATCGACAGCACGCCGACACCCATGATGAAGATGGCGATGACCCATGCAAAGATCGGCCTGTCGATGAAAAAGCGTGCCATGCGCGTACCGGTTCCTGCTTATTCGGAGGCTGCGGGGGCGGGATCGGCCGGTTCCGGCGCCTCGGATGCCGGCTGCTCGGCGGGGGTCTCCTGCCCCGCCGCGGCATCGGCGCCGGGTTCGTCCGGCGTGACCGTCGCGCCGGGGCTTGCACGCTGGAGGCCCGCAACGACGATCCGGTCCCCGGCTGCCAGGCCATCACCCACGACCCAATCGTTGCCCCTGTCCTGCAGAACGGTGAGCTGGCGCGCTTCGACCACGTTTTCGGGCCCTACCACCATGGCGACGGGCTGGCCACGGCGGTTGCGGGTCACCGCTTCCTGCGGGACGAGGAAAACGCCCTCGGCAACGCGCGTCGGCATCTCCACCTGAACGTACATGCCGGGCAGCAGCAGTTTGTCGGGATTGTCGAAGGTCATCCGCAGAACCACCACGCCGGTCTGTTCGTTCACGTCGGGCTCCGCCGCCGTCAGCCGACCCTTCTGGTCATAGACGCTGCCGTCCGCCAGTGTGAGGCTGACCTCGGGCATGTCGTCGCCCATGCGTTCGCCCGCGTTGCCGCGCCGCCACTCGATGATCTCGGCGGCGGATTGCGTGACGTCCACGTAGACGGTGTCGATGTTGCGGATCACCGCCAGGGGGTTGGCCTGGCTTGCCGTTACCAGCGCACCCTGGCTCGTCAGGGAGCGCCCGATTTCGCCCGACAGGCGCGCGCGGATGCTGGTGCGGTCGAGTTCGATCTGTGCCGCGTTGAGCTGGGCGCGCGCCGCCTGCAGACCCGCCGCCGCCGTGTCCCGCGCGGCGACAGCCTGATCCAGCGCGGCGGTGCTCGAGACATTGCGCGAGGCCAGTTCCTGCTGCCGGACCTCTTCCTTCTGGGCCGCGTTCAGTTGTGCCTGGGCCTGGGCCACCGCCGCTTCGGCCTGGGCCACCGCGGCCTCGTAGCTGGCTGGATCGATGGTATAGAGCACGTCGCCCGCCTCCACCCGGCCACCTTCCTGGAACAGACGGTCGGTGACGATGCCCGCGACCTGGGGGCGCACCTCGGCCATGGCCGAAGCGACGACACGCCCCGGCAGCGTGGTGGTCAATGTCAGGTTCTGCGGCTGGACCGTCTGCACGGTCACGGCGGGCGGCGGCCCGCCCTGCTGCTGCGCCGTAAGCGGCAATGCCCAGCAGGTCAGCATCAGCAACAGCAGGTTTCGCAGCCGCAAAGGGAGGGGCATGAACATGGTCTGGATCCTGTCTGGCGGGGTGTCTTATGTCTTATGATGTAATTAAGCCGTCGCCGCAATGCGGCAAGGCAGGTGCCGGGCCTAGCGTTGAGGGCCGGTCACAGGTGTCGCCCTCGGATTCATCGGACCCGCGGCACCCGGCGCCGCAGATGGTTGGGGGGGTACGATGATATTCGTCCGTCTGTACAGGAAATAGGCAAGACACGCACCCGCCCCCATCAGCGGGATGAGCAAGGCCATCGCGGTGACCGCATCGCCCAGCAGCGCGCCCAGCGTGCCGACGAGCAGGCCGGACCCCATCTGGATGAACCCCAGGAGCGCCGCCGCCGCGCCTGCCTCGCGCCGGAAGGGGGCGAGTGCGGCCGTGGACATGTCAGGCATGACAAACGCAATTCCGAAAGCGTAGATCGCGACCGGAACCATCACGTGCAGGAAGCTGGGTGGCCAGAACATCAGGGTCAGGGTGCCAACGCTGCCGAGGGCGATCAGGACCAGCCCGACCGGCACAAGGCGTTTCGCACTGTAGCGGTTCATCAGCCAGCGCATCAGCAACGACGCGGTGAAGAAGCTGCCGGACTGCGCGAGCATCGCGACGCCGAACTGCTGGGGTGTCAGGCCGACCGCGTCGATCAGGATGAACGGAAGGAAGGTGGCCTGCGCATAGATCGCGCCGAGGGCGCCGCCGATGACGGCGGCCGCGGTCAGGAATTGCCTGTTGCCCAACAACATCCGGTAGCTGCGGCCCAGCTCGCCCAGATTAAGCCGGGACAGGTCGCGGGTCACCGTCTCCTTCATGAAGATGAAGACGGTGAGGATCGCGCCGAAGCCGATGATGGTCATGACCACGAAGAGCGAGCGCCAGCCGAAGGCCAGCAGGAGCAGCCCGCCGATCGTGGGCGACAGGGCCGGCCCAAGGGCGAGGATGATGCCGATCAGGTTCATGATCCGCGAGGATTTCTCGTCGGTGAACAGGTCGCGCACCAGCGCGCGGGAAATCGCGACCCCGACGGAGGCACCGATGCCCTGTGCAAAGCGGGCAAAGATCAGCACCTCAACCGTGGGGGCGAGCATGGCGAGGATACTGGCCGCGCAGTAGAGCGACAGGAACCCGATCGTGACGGGCCGACGCCCCAGCGCGTCGGAAAGCGGGCCGGCGATGAGCTGCGCGCAGGCGAAACCGCCGAAATACAGGGTCAGGGTCAGCTTGATGACGGATTCCGTGGAACCGAACGCCGTCACGAGGTCGGTCATCGCCGGGGTGTAGAGCGCCATCGAAATCGGCCCGATGGCGACCAGAAGGGCGCCGATGAAACTGACACGGCTCTCGCTCATGAGGGGGGCGGTGGTCATTGCGCGGGCTCCTCTTGCAGGCGCGCGGTGCGCGTCTCCTCGAGGTTGGCCCGCAATTGCAGGCACACGGCGCGGAACACCTCGAAGTCTTCCGGCCTGACCCCGGCAAAGGCGATCCCGCGCGCGCGTTCGCCGGCGAGCTGGATCTGCTCGAGGATCGGCTGCGCGTCGGGGGTCAGTCGCGCGATCTTGGCGCGGCGGTCATCCGGGTCGGCGGCGCGTTCGATCAGCCCCGCCCGTTCGAGCCGGTCGAGAAAGGCGGTGACGCTCATCGGCGCGCAGCCCAGCCTGTCGGCAAGAATGTTCTGACGCATGCCGCCGCAGACGGACATGTGGGCCAGAACCCGCGCTTCGGCTGCGGTCACGCCGATCTGCGCGCGCTCGATCTCGCGCTCGAAGGCGCCGCGCATCAGGCGTGCGGTGGTGCTGACAAGGAAACCCGGCGATTCCGGGTCGATCTTCGCAGGCATGTTCGCCCCATATACTAAGGTTCACTTATTATATGGGGTACATACTTTCTGCGCCGCAGAGGTCAACGGCCTCGCGCCCACATTCCCGTGAAGGTACGGCCCGTCACACCAGAGTGGTCTGGAAATCCCCGCGCAGCGCGACCTCCAGCAATTCCAGATCGTCCGAACAGTCGCGGTATTGCGACACCATGCCGGGCGGGATGACAAAGGCATCCCCCGGCTGCAGGTCGCGGTCCTCCTGTCCTTCGGCCGTCAGGGTCATCGACCCTTCCATCACGAAGGTGAAATGAATGTCCGCGTCGTGTTTCGCGGGAACCGGTGTGCCACCGTCCGGGCGCACGACCTGTATGCCCGCGACCCCCTTCGTCCCGGCGGTGATGCCCGTGTCGCGCGCGGTGAAACCGGGAATGCGGAAAGGTTGCCATGTCGCGCCGTCCTTGACGTGATGAACGAAGCGCTGACCGTCCCACTCGCGATCGGGATCGCCCTTGCCATTGGGCAGGGTGAAGTCATGATCGATCGTGGTGACATGTTCCGCCGGAACGCCGATCTCGATCACCTCGATCTCGGCCGAGGCATGCATGACCCGGTGCCGGATGCCCGGTGGCTGGGTCACGCAATCGCCCGCGTGCAGCCTGATCACGTCGCCCTGATCCTCGTAAAGAACGTCGACCCAGCCCTTGTAGCAGAAGATCAGCTGGAACCCGACGGTATGGTAATGCACCATGTCCGGCACCGGGCCGCCATCGGGAATGCGGATGTGGCTCGCGATGATGGAGCCGCCGAGCCGCGTCGGGATCAGGTCGCGGTAGTGCATGCCCGCGCGTCCGATCACCCAGGGCGCTTCGTCCCGAAGACGGCGCACGGCGAATTCGTGCTGCGTCACGGGCTGTTCGACGGTGGGCGACAGCGGCACCACGTCGACCACCGTGCCATTGGGGGCGGTCAGCCGGCGCTGACCCTCGGCGAAATCGTCGGGTGCGTCGGTCAGGATGCGCAGGCGTCCCGGCGGCACGTCCGCCCCCTTCTCGATCCGGATCCTGAGACCGTGACCGGAAAAGCTGGCGACGCTGGGGTCATCGGCAGGAAAGATGTTTTCAAGCCGCATCCCCAGGGTCTTGGTGTAGAACGGCAAGTCGTCGCGCAATTCCTGCGTGGGCAGCAGCACTTCTGCCAGGATGTCGGTGGTGGGCATGTCGCGTCCTTTGCTGTGGCGGGGCGGACGGCGCGGCGGCGCCTGCCCGCTTGGGTCCATAAACTGCATACTGTATGCAGTTTCAACTTCCCTGCAATATCTTTTTGCGCCATCATGCCATCGTTGCAACAAGCGGGATACCGAATGCCGAAACACCAGTTCGATCGCCCCCTCGCCCTGAAGGATCAGGTCTATCGCATCCTGCGCGACCGGGTACGGCAGGGTGCGCTGGCGCCCGGCGAACGCCTCGTGGACGCGACGCTGGCGCGCGACATGAACATTTCGCGCACGCCGGTCCGGGAGGCATTGCAGCTGCTGGTCCACGAGGGCCTGCTGGACCCCACCACGCGTGGCTTCAAGCTGTACGAGCCGGACCAGGCCGAGGTTGCCCACCTGTTCGAACTGCGCCTGCTGCTGGAACCGGCCCTTGCGGCCAAGGCTGCACAGGCCGGGCGCGAAAAGGAAAAGGCACGCCTGCTCGCCTGCGTATCGAAAGCCGCCGACACGGTGGCGGACCCGACACCCGACCGGTTCAACACGGCGATTTACCGCTTCTTCGAGATCCTTGTCGCGTTGTGCGACAACAGGGTGATGGCGCAATCCGTGCTGCTGTACCATGACCGGCTGGCCCAGTTGCGCGTGCAGATGATGGCCGACCCCCTGCATCGGGCGCTGGCTGCCGACGGGTACACATCCGTCGCGCAGGCCATTGTCGCGCAGGATGCCGAAGCCACATGCGCCGCCGCCGAGCGGCATATCCGGGCCGGCATCGCCACCTGCAAAACCCTCGGGCTGATGGCAAAAGACGAGACGGACCGGTAGCCCGCGGTGCGACCCCTGCCTCTCCTGATGCAAGCACGCCTCGGAAGGGGCCGCAATTTGTTCATAATCTGGACATTCAGCCCGGAAAAACCCAGAGTTCCGCCAGTTTCGTGATCACCTGGCCCCATGCGCCGGTCATGCTGTGTCATCCGCGAACGAAAGAATGATTTGCCGTCGGCGCAGTGCTCATGCGGGTCGCGCGGGCCAGGAGAAGAGTGAATGAGTCAACTGATCGTCCACGCGGGGTTTCCGAAATGCGGAAGCACCGCGATCTTTGCCGGGTTGCAGCAGCAATTCGATTCGCTGTCGGCGCAGAAGATCCACCTTCTGAACCGCAGCTTCGAACCCGCGCCGAGACGACAATTGGCGCAGCCCCCGCTGTGGGAACTCGAATCCGCGATGTCGAAACCCGCCGAGGCAAGGGACATCAAGGAAAAGATCCTCGATGCGCTGGGGCGTGCCGATCCCGACGCGCGGCTGATCCTGTCGTCGGAAAACCTCGCGAACAAGAACGCGCCCAAGCGCCTGCTGGAGGGGATCGACGCACACTTCCCGGTCACCGCCATCTTCTACATCCGCCCCCAGGTCGACTGGATCCCCTCCGCCTGGAAACAGTGGGACATGCGGGAAGGGCTGACCCTGCGCGACACCGTGGAGAAATACTTCGAACTCCGGCGTCCGCCCTACCTCGCGGTGCTGAGGGCCTGGCAGGAAGCCATGCCGGCCACGCGCATCATCCTGCGCCCCCTCGTGTCGGCGGAACTGGCGCACGGCGATCCGATCCGGGACTTCTACGATCAGATCGACGCAACCTACGATACGGCGGCGCCCCCTGCCCCCAAGACGAACGTGAACCCCAGCATCGATCACGCGCTGATGCACCTGATGATGCGTTCGCACGACCTTTTCTTTTCCGGACGGCATGACAGCGCCTTCATGATGCGGTTGCTCGATCACCTGCCGGACAAGTACAAGCGCACCAATGCCGCGATGCTGAGCCAGCTTACCTGCTCGGACATCTTCGATACCTATTTCGAAGAGAACCTGACCCTGGCCTCGGAATTCATGCGGATGGAGGACGCCAGAGGTTTCCTGAACCGGCATTTCCGCCGTACCGTCGAAGGAGAGCCCTACGAGACCATGAGCGAGGACCGCGTCATGGGCCGTGCGGAGCGGATCATCGAGGAAGTCTTCGATGTGACCGCACCGCGCGACCGTCTGGCGCAGGCGCTTCGTGATGCGGTCGAGGCCCGAAGCGCCGGGTGACGCACCGGGTCAGCGGGGCCGATCCCCGGTCAGCAGCCCCAGCCGCGCCGCCTGGTATGCGGCTTCGGCCCGGCTGGAAATGTTGAGCTTGCGATAGATCGACTTGATGTGGCTCGATACCGTGCTTGGCGCGAGTTCCAGTGCGCCCGCCACGTCGGAAACCCTCAGCCCGCGGCCGACCAGCGACAGCACCTCCGCCTCGCGCCGGGTCAGCGCCGCGGCATCGTCGACATTGGGGCCGGTCTGGCGGAAATGGTCCATCACCCGGCGGGCAATGGCGGGCGACAGCGGCGGCGTTCCGTTCGGGATCTGCCGCAGGTGGCTGGCGATCAGGTCCGGCGGATCGCTCTTGAGCAGGTAGCCCTGGGCGCCGGCCGACAGGGCGGCCACGATGGCGCTGTCGCTGCCCATCGCCGTGGTGACGATGGCGGTCACCGCATCCTGGGTCTGGTCGAGCTTGCGCAGGACGCCGTAACCGTCACCGTCGGGCAGCTGCAAATCCACCAGCGCGAGGTCGAACTGGTGCCGCTCGCAGAGGTTGAAGGCGGTGCGTACGTCAGGCGCTTCCATGATCTCGGCCCCGGCGAAGATCTCCGTCAGGATACCGGTCATGAAGGCCCGGCTCTGGGCCACATCCTCCACGATGAGTATCTTTTCGATCACATCGCCGCCTGCGCCATTTCGGAACGGGTGTACACGTCGAGCGGCAGGCTCATCTGCGTGCTCATGCCCTGGGGCAACCGGCGAAACCGGATCGTGCCGCCGATGGTCCTGACGCGTTCTTCCATGTTGTCCAGCCCTGCCCCTCTCTGCACGTCGGCGGTATCGAACCCCGTGCCATTATCGAGAAATTCGAGGTGCAGCATATCCTCTGATAAGGTGAGGCTGACCGTGACCTCGGTCGCGCTCGCGTGCTTGATGATGTTGCTGGTGATCTCGCGGGTCAGCGATCGCAGCGTGTTGACCAGAAGGAAGGGAACCTGCGTCTCGGACACGGTGGACAGATCTTCGAGGGACGCGGCAGGCCAGTTCAGGCTGATGCCATGCACTTCGAGCCGGTCGGCCATTTCAGCCCGGATATCCGCCGTGGTGTCCGACAGACGGTAATTCGACCGGAACCCATCGCTGATGATCTGCCGCAGGTCGGTGAGCGTATCGCGCAGAAGGCCGTCCTTGCGCGACCCTTCGGCGGCATGCAGCGCGCTAAGCAGCTGCGCACCGATGTTGTCATGCACATCACGGCTGATGCGGTCGCGCTCCACGTTGACGCCGCGCTCGTAGGCCAGATGGCTTTCCCGTACCACGCCGTGCATCCGCGCCAGTGTCGCCGCCGCCTGTACGTCCTCCCTGCCGAAAAGCCGCCGTCCGCCGGAGGCATAGCGCAGCCTGCGCCCCGCCATCCCCGTCAGCGCGGGCAGCAGCAACGCCACCCCGTTCTCTGCTATCTCGGGCCGGGCGGGCGCGTCTTCCAGCACCTCGATCTGGGCGGCGGGGGCGAAGGTGTCCTGCAGCAGCGCATTCCAGCGCTCGTTCTGCAGCCGCTGCGTGGGGGCGAGCGCCACGTCGATCACCTCGGGGATCATCGCCGACACCTGCGGCGTGCGCGATCCGAAAAGGCGCACCAGCAGGAGTTGGCGCACCGGGAAATAGAGAAATCCGCCGATCAGCAACGCCAGCGCCAGCGACGCCCAGGGCTGTTCGCGCAGCCAGAGCAGCAGCACAAGGTCGGTCACGAAGATCAGGACCGCCCCAGCCAGCCAGACCCACACGTAATAGGCATAGCGGTCAAGGTCGAAGACGCGCCAGCGTATGATCCCCAGCGCGAGGCCGATGTGCATCAGGTTGAAGAAGCCGAAGGCATAGGCCTGCGGGATGAACCCTTCCTCGGCGATGCCGATGGCCGGGGGCAGAACCGACAGGGACACGAACAGCGACACGCCCACCAGCGAAAACAGGAAGAACCAGCGCAGACCGGCCCGGCTGAGCGGATCGCGCCGCGAGCGCCACCACTGCGCCACGCCAAAGACCAGTGCGAGGAGCGTCTGCGTCGGCACGATCAGGTTCAGCCAGATGTCGGTGCCGACATAGGCAAGGTCCAGCACGATCCCGATGCCGAACACCACCAGCGGCACCAGCAGCCAGCGCGGATGGAACAGCGGCTTCGGGTACATCAGGAACAGCCCGACCAGCGCGATTCCAAAGGAACCGGCCCCGAAATGGTTGATCTGCGAGAGCAGCTTGAACGTGTCACCCGGCAGCGCGATCTGCCGTGTCGAGTAGACCGATGCCGCCATCGCGAAGACGGGCACGAACAGCCCGGTCAATGCGAACATCCGCGCGCCCCAGTCGTCGCGCCGCAAGGCCATCACCCATCCCGCCACCAGAAGCGCGAGGATCCCGACGCCCTGCTGGAACCAGAAGGGAAACGGCAGATCGGCGATCTCGCGCGGGCGGGGTGTGAAGGTGGCAGTCTCCGTCGTGCCATCCGGCATGGCATAGGAGACGGTGACCTCGGGGCCGGCCAGCAGGGCGGCGATCCGGTCCTGACGTTCGAAGAAAGCGGTCATCCGGGGATAGGTGCCCAGGTAGTCGGGCTCGCTGATCAGGTCGGTGTCTTCCAGCGTGACGTCGCCGACCACCGTGGGAACGGCCCCTTCCGGAAGATCGATGTAAGGCCGGTCGATGGCCGTCAGCACCGCCGAGGCCGTGAGGACCATGGCGACCACGACGGCTGTCAGCAGGATGGCGGTGGGGGACAGGCGGGCAAGAGGACGGCTCATATGTCAAATCTCACGCGGGTCGGGCCTTTCTCCGGTTTTCACCGCGCACCGTCGCCGGTCTTTTGCCGCACGCGGAACGCTTCGATGTATCGTTATGTTAAACACCCGGAAAAACAACGTTTTTGTGAAGCTAGAATTTTCGGGTCAGCCCAAGCGACAGGTAGCGGTTGGTGTAGTCTGCCAGCGGAATGTTGGACCGGTTGCGTTCGATGCCCAACTGGATCTCGGGTGCAAAGCTGCCGATGCGAAAATCGCGGTGATAGATTCGCAGGTCCACCGCCAGCTTCCGGTCGCTGCGCGCGGCACCGAACAGTCGGCTGACGCCGGTGCGGTCATCCATCTCGCCCCGCAGGGTCAGGCTGGTGATCAGCCCACCATCGAATGCATAAAGCCCGCCGATGTTCACCCCGTGGCGCATCCCGTCCGTGGTCAGTTGCGCGCTGTCGTTCTTTTCGATGAACCCGGCAAGGGACAGCTGCGCGTTGCCGCCGATGGCATGGGAATACCCGACCGATACGAATGTCCGGTCGATATCCGCCAGCCCGCGCCTGCGGAAGGTGCGTGACAGTTCGCCCCCCAGCCGCAGGGTGCCGGCAGTGCCCACCCGTAGCGCGTGATTGAGATATATCCCGACGGTTTCCGAATAGGGCCGGTCGGCCGACCGTCGCGTCCCCAGAAGCAGGCCGCCGTCCCAGTACCGCTGCGCAGGCGTGGTGTAGGACAGGCCCGCGCGCCCGGTGAGAATGTAATCCCGCAACGCGACTTCCGGATTGTGCTTGAGGTAGGCATCGAGCGACAGACGCGCCTTCAGCCCTTCGCCGATGGTCGGGGCGTAGCTGAAACCCGTGGTGACGATGGTACTGACCGTGGCCTTGCCGATGGCGGTTTCATCCAGCGTCAGGGGCAATCCGCCGATCACCAGAACGCGGTCCTCCGTCTGCTTCGTGCCGTTCGATTCGGGGCGGATGTTCAGGCCGAAGTAGCCCGACCAGACCTGCCGCGCTTCGATGGCGCCGATCATGCGGTTGACCACCTCGCGTTCCTGCGCGGTCAGGTCCGCCCCGCGCAGTTGCTCCAGATGGAACTTGGCCCGACCGTCCTGGCCAAGACGGAACAGAGCCAGGGCAAGTTCGAAGCGGTATTTCTTGTTGCGCGGTTCTGCGGAAACGAGCCGCTCGACCAGCGGGAGCGCCCCGGCGTGGTCGCCCGCCTGCACGAGACCGATGGCGGTCATCCACGTCTCGTCGACCGACTGCTGCGATCGCGCCGGGGCGGCAACCAGCATCAAGGCGAGGGCAAGGACGGCGATCAGCCCGCCGATGGGCGAAAGGGGACGCGACGCGGTCACGCGCAGACCCCGAAGCACGGTCGTGTGATCCGGCTGTTCTCGAGATCTGCAAAGCACACAGGTGACCCCCAAATACCGGGCGGCGGACCGTCGCCCCGACACATCGCCGCATTCGTCGTGCGGCAGGTTTCGTTTTTGGCGAAATCGGCGCCGGGTTCACTCCCCTCAACAGGGGAGGCGCGATCGCTAAGCGTTTGAAAAATCGTGCCCGGTGATAACAAGGGCAGGACAGTTTTCCCCGGCCCCGCCGGTTTTGCGGCCCGCGAGGGCGCACATACGGTTTCCTCGCGCGGCGCGTCGGGATAGTCAGGGGGAAACGGATCGGGAAAGACCATATGACAGACGACTTCGAAGCCCAGAAGACCCAGGCCGCGTCCTGGTTTCGCCAGTTGCGCGACGACATCGTGCAGGCTTTCCACGATCTCGAAGCGCGACAGCCTGGAGAAGGCCCTGCCGGCACATTCGAGGTGCGCGCCACCAGCCGCACGGCCGAGGACGGGTCCGATGCCGGCGGCGGCGAGATGAGCGTGATGCGCGGCGGCCGCGTGTTCGAGAAGGTGGGCGTCAACATCTCCACCGTCTTCGGCACGCTGGGGGACCGCGCGCAGGCGGCGATGGCCGCGCGCAAGGGTCTTCCCGGCATGAAGGAAGATCCGCGTTTCTGGGCCTCCGGCATCAGCCTCGTGGCGCATATGCAGAACCCGCACGCCCCGGCCGTCCACATGAACACCCGCATGTTCTGGACACCGCACGCCTGGTGGTTCGGCGGCGGCGCCGACCTGAACCCCTGTATCGAATACGACGCGGACACGGCCCATTTCCATGCCGAGATGAAGCGCGCCTGCGATCCCCACGGCCCCACGCTCTACGATGAGCTGAAAGCCTGGGCGGACGAGTACTTCTACATTCCACACCGCAAGCGGGCGCGCGGTGTCGGCGGCATCTTCTACGACGACCGCAACACCGGCGACTGGGACGCGGATTTCAGGCTGACCCAGGACGTGGGCGCGGCGTTCCTGCCCGCCTTTGTCCCGCTGGTGGACAAGCGCCGTGAAACGCCGTGGGACGACGCGGACAAGGACACGCAATTGCGCCACCGGGGGCTCTATGCGGAATACAACCTTGTCTATGACCGCGGCACCAAGTTCGGCCTTGAAACCGGGCATGACCCGGACGCCGTCCTGATGAGCCTGCCGCCGCTGGCGAAGTGGTACTGACCCGCTTTCCGGTCCCTATTCAGCCATGTGGCAGGCGACCCGCGCACCGCGCAGACGTCGCATTTCGGGTCGTTCCTTGCGGCAGATATCCTCCGCCAGCGGGCAGCGCGGGTGATACGCGCAGCCCGGCGGCGGGTTGATCGGATCGGGGATCTCGCCCTTGGGCGGGTCAACCTCGCGGCCGAATTCGCCCAGCTTCGGCGCGGCTTCCAGCAGCATCTGGGTATAGGGGTGCTTGGGGTCGTCGAACAGCTCGCCCGGCGCGGCCTCTTCGACAAGCCGCCCGAGGTACAGCACGCCGACCTTGTCCGAGATATGCTGCACGACGGTCAGGTCGTGGCTGATGAACAGGTACGTCAGCCCGAGATCGTCCTTGAGATCGCTCATCAGGTTCAGCACCTGCGCCTGCACCGAAACGTCGAGCGCCGACGTCGGCTCGTCACAGACGATCAGCTTCGGCTCTGACGCGAGCGCGCGCGCAATGCAGATACGCTGGCGCTGTCCGCCGGAGAATTCGTGCGGGAACTTGCCCGCATCGCGGGCCGAAAGCCCGACCTGTTCCAGCAGCTTCTCGGCCATCCCCTTGGTATTCCCCCCGCGCGCGGCGACGGGTTCGACGATGATGTCGCGCACGCGCCAGCGCGGGTTCAGCGAGGCGTAGGGATCTTGAAAGATCATCTGGATATCGGCACGCACCGCATCGACCCGCGCAGCATCGCGTTCACGGGCGAGGTCGACATCGCGGATCCTGACCGACCCCTGGGAGGGCGGGAGCAGCCCGACAAGGATCTTGCCGATCGTGGACTTGCCCGAGCCGCTTTCGCCGACCAGCGCGTAGACGCTGCGCTCCTCGATGTCGAAACTGACATCGCTGACGGCGGTCAGAAAGGCCTTTTCCCGGCGTTCGATCACCCGGTTGAGCCATGGTTTGGACACGTCGAAGATGCGCGTCAGGTTTGCGACGGAAACCAGTGCCATCATGCCACCTTTGCGTCATGGGGCAGCGGGAACCAGCAGGCGGCACCGTTTCCGTCCGCCAGGGTGGGGCCGGGATCGGCGCTGCACTTGTCCTGCGCATAGGGACAGCGGGGGTGAAAGGCGCAGCCCGACGGCAGCGCATCGAGCCGGGGCATGGCACCGGGAATTTGGTGCAGCCGCTTCTGCCCCCGAGAGGCCAGCGGCGTCGAGCCCATCAGCCCGTCTGTATAGGGATGCCGCGGCGTGGTCAGCACGTCACGCACGGGGCCGAGCTCCGCCAGCTTGCCCGCATACATCACCGCCACGCGGTCCGCCGCCTCGGCGATGACACCCATGTCGTGGGTGATGAGCATCACGGCGGTGCCCCGTTCGCGGCAGAGAGATTTCAGCAGCGCGATGATCTGCGCCTGCACCGACACGTCCAGCGCGGTCGTCGGCTCGTCCGCGATGATCAGCGACGGCTCTGCACAAAGCGCGAGCGCGATCACCACCCGCTGGCGCATGCCGCCGGAGAATTCGTGCGGATAGGAATTGATCCGGTCCCGCGCGCCGGGAATGCCGACTTCGTCCAGCGCGGCGACGGCACGGCGCTCGGCCTCCGACCGGGACACGTCGAGATGCGCAAGGATCGTTTCGGTCAACTGGTCGCCAATCCGCAGGAGCGGGTTCAGCGAGGTCAGCGGGTCCTGGAACACCATCCCGATCTCCTTGCCGCGCAGACGGCGGATGCCGTCGCCCTTGAGCTGGTCGATGCGGGTGCCATTAACGTGGATTTCACCCTTGGCGATGCGCGCGGGCGGCGACAGCAGACCGATCACGGCATTGCCCGCCATGGACTTGCCTGCACCGGATTCGCCCACGACGCCAAGGATTTCGCCCGGGGCGATATCGTAAGAAACACCGTCAACTGGACGCAGGATACCGTGACGGGTAGGGATTTCGACGGTGAGGTCGCGGATGGAGAGGACGAGTTGGGTCAAAAGCAAGGGTTCCAGACGGGTTTTCGGTCAAAACTTAGAGACTCTTCGATCTTCGCACGAAATTCTTTCTGGTGTTCCAGTGTCGCCTCGAACATCTCGGATATATCGGGCGCGTCGCAGAACTTGTAACCGTTTGGGAGGGAGGTTTGTTCAATCTCAAATGCATCGAGTTCGGCGTCTGGAACCGGAATGTTGCGGCGCACGAAGTCTCTGTGCCGATTGAGCAGATCCCCTAGCCATTCCTGCGCTTCGTTATCCTGCGCACATTGACGCGCATACTTTTCCATTACAGCTGTGAACGCGTAGCTGCAAAGCACTGCGCCACGGTCGTCCATGTGGGGTATTTCTTGGCTTTCTGCGTAGGCTGGCATGCTCAGAACCACGGCTGCAATGGAGACAAAGCGCCTCATCACCGCAACCTCGGGTTCAATGCGTCGCGCAGCCAGTCGCCCAGCAGGTTCACCGACAGCGCCAGCGCCAGCAGCGTCACGGCCGGGAACAGCAGGATCCACCATTCGCCCGAGAACAGGAACCCCTGCCCGATCCGGATCAGCGTGCCCAGCGACGGCTGCGTCGGGGGCGCGCCCACACCGAGGAAGCTCAGCGTTGCCTCGGCGATGATCGCCAGGGCGAGCGAAATCGTGGCAATCACCAGCACCGGCGACAGCACGTTCGGCAGGATGTGCCGGACCATGATCGCGGGCGACCGCCGCCCGATCAGGCGCGCGGCCTGCACGTATTCCTTGTTCTTCTCGACCAGCGTGGCACCCCGCACGACGCGGGCGAACTGCACCCAGTCGGACAGGCCGATCGCGATGATCAGTACCCAGATCGCCATCTGGTCACGGTACTCGACCGGCGTGATCCCCTTGGCGATGCCAAAGATCAGCATGGCCACGAGGATCGCGGGGAAAGTCAGCTGCACGTCGGCGATGCGCATGATGATGGTTTCCGTCCAGCCCCCGACATAGCCGGCCACCAGTCCCAGCGTGATGCCCAGCACCATGGCGAACAGCACCGCCGCCGCGCCCACGAACAGCGAAATTCGCAGCCCGTAGAGGATCGTCGAGAACACGTCGCGGCCCTGATCGTCGGTCCCCAGCCAGAACGTGTCACCCGAAAAGGCGTTCGGCGTCATCGGCGGCGTGAATCCGTTCATCAGGTTCAGGGAGGACGGGTTGAACGGGTCGTAGGGCGCAACCAGCGGCGCGAACACGGCGGCCAGCACCATGATGGTCACGACCGCGAAGCTGAGGATCGCCACCGGCGAGCGCCGGAAAGTATAAAGGAAGTCGCTCTGCAGCGCGAGGCTCAGGCGAGAGGGGTCGCGCACCTTGATCGGGGCGTCGGGGGGCAATTGCGTACCGGTCATGTCAATGCGCCTTTGTCCGGTCGGCCCGCAGGCGCGGGTCGATCGAGAAATAGAGCAGGTCCACGATCAGGTTGATGCCCACGAACATCACCGAGATCAGCATCAGGTAGGCCGCCATCACCGGGATGTCGACAAACTGGATCGCGTTGATGAACAGCAGCCCGACGCCGGGCCACTGGAACACGGTCTCGGTGATTATCGCGAAGGCGATGATGCTGCCCAGTTGCAGGCCCGTCACGGTGATCACCGGCACCAGCGTGTTCTTGAGCGCGTGGCGGAAGTTCACCGCGCGTTCGCGCAGCCCCCGCGCACGGGCGAAACGGATGTAGTCCTGTCGCAGGACCTCCAGCATCTCGGACCGGACCAGCCGCATGATGAGGGTCATCTGGTACAGCCCAAGCGTGATCGAAGGCAGGATCAGCGCCTTGAGGCCGGATTCCGTGAGAAAGCCGGTCGACCAGCCGCCGACCCTGACGGTGTCACCCCGTCCAAAGCTGGGAAGCCAGCCCAGTTCGACCGAGAACAGGTAGATCAGCAGGATCCCGATCAGGAAGGTCGGCAGCGAGACCCCGATCAGCGACAGCGACATGATCGCGTTGGCGGCGAACCCTTCCCGCCTGATGGCGGTGAAGACCCCCAGTCCGATGCCGATCAGGATAGCAAGGAAACCCGACACCGCCGCCAGCTCCAGCGTGGCGGGCGCGCGTTCCAGCAGGATGTCCGAAACGGGACGCCCCTGACGGTAGCTTACGCCGAAATTGCCCTGCACCGCATTGCCGAGGAACTTGACGTATTGCACCGGGAAAGGCTGGTCGAGACCAAGTTGGCTGCGCAGGCGATCGATGTCGGCCTGTGTGCGTTCCTGTCCGAGCATGTTGTCGATGGGGTCGCCGACGAAACGGAACATCGAAAAGGCGACCAGCCCCACGACCAGCAGGACGAGGGCGGATTGGACGATGCGCTGGATCACGAAAGCGAGCATTGAGCGAGTGGACTATCTGTGGCGCCCGAGGTCAAGACGAACGCGGCGGAAACCGCCGAATTGCCGGCAGGTGGCCGCGGTGCGGTCAGTTCACCGTCACCCAACGCAAGATGAAGAAGTTGTCGGGTCTCTGGGTCAGGTCGATGTTTGCCTTGGCACCCCAGATCAGCGGCTGGACGTACAGCGGCACATAGGCCATGTCGTCCTGAACGATGCCCGCGACCTCGTCCAGCATCGCCTGACGCTTGGTCTCGTCGATCTCGGACTGGATCAGCGGCAGCAGTTCATCGATCCGCGCGCTGGAATAGCCGCCGAAGTTCCATGATCCCAGCTTGGCCTCCTCGTCGGGCGTGGCGACGAGGAAACGGATCGGGTGTTCGGCGTCGAAGGTGCCGGGCGACCACCCCAGCAGGAACATGTCGAAGTTGTCGGCCCGCAGTTCGGGCCAGTAGTTCTGCACCGGCATCGCGTCCAGTTTGGCCCGAAGACCAACCTGCGCCAGCATCCCGGTGATCCCCTGGCAGACGGATTCGTCGTTCAGATAACGGTCGTTGGTGCATTTCAGACCAAAGGAGAAACCGTCGGGATACCCCGCTTCGGCCAGAAGCGCGCGGGCCTGTTCCGGGTCGTACGCGGGCCGGGCGGCGTGCGCGTCGCTGTATCCGCGCATCGCGGGACTGACCAGCTGGCTGACCTCTTCGGCATTGCCGCGCATGATGGTCTGAAGGATCGCGGGGACGTTGATGGCATGGGCCACCGCCTGACGCACCCTCGGATCGGCAAAGGGGTTCGCGTCGCTCACTTCGTCCGAAAACTTCAGCGCCCCGGCCTCGTGCGGGAAGCCCAGCATGATGACCCGGGCCTCGATCCCCTGGATCACCTTGACGTCCGGGTTCTGCTTCAGACGTTCGGTGTCCTGGATCGGGACCGGGTTGATGAAATCGATGTCGCCCGACAGCAGCGCGGCGACCGCGGTCGCCGGGTTCTGGATCGGCGTGAGTTCGGCGCGCGTGATGTTGTGGGTGGCCTCGTCCCACCACCCGTCGAAGGGTTCCAGCACCGTGCGAAGGCCCGGCTCTCGTGCGGTCACGCGGAAGGGCCCGGTGCCGTTGGCGTTCAGTGTCGCATGATTGCCCGCTTCCTTGTCGGGGCGGGCGGCGTTGTTGGCCTCGGCCCAGCCACTGTCGAGGATCATCCAGTTCGCGATGCTGTCGGGAAAGATCGGATTGGGGGACGTCGTCATGATATCGACGGTATGCTCGTCCACGACCCTGACCTCGGATACCGGGGCGAACCAGCTCGCGGTGTCGGCCTGTTCGGAACTCGCCCGCTCGTAGGAGAACAGGACGTCCTCGGCGGTGAAGTCGCTGCCATCGTGGAACTTCACTCCTTGGCGCAGGACAAAGCGCCAGCCCTCACCCGCGCCGATCGGTTCCCACGAGACGGCAAGCGCCGGCTCGATCTTCATGTCCCGGTCGCGGCGGACCAGACCCTCGTACACATTGTTCAGAAAACCCAGCACCGGGGTGGAATTGACCGCGTGGGGGTCCATCGTCTGGGGATCGGTCGTCTCGGCCCACCTGAACTCCTCGGCCAGCACGGGTGCTGTCAGCCCGAGGAAAAGCGCGATGGCTGCGATTGGTCTGTGCACGGCTGACACTCCGGTCTGTGGTCGTTCCGCAGCAGGCTAGCGGCTGCACCGCCAGAAGCAATCGGAACTTCGGCGGTTCACGGATGTGTCATGCGACATGGGCGGGGCATCCGGCGGGCATCGTGACGCCGCATCGAAAAAGGGCGACGCCACGGCGCCGCCCCTTGTCCCGTCGTTCTAAGGACGATCAGTTCATGGTGAAGTACTTGACCTTGGGCTGGTCCTCGGGGTCCACCTCGATCCCGACGCTGTCCTTCATGCCCCAGTTCAGCACCTGGTGGTGGATCGGGATGTAGAGGGTCTCGTCCTGCACCACGCGCCAGATTTCCGCGATATCGGCGTTGCGGGCTTCCAGATCCGTGTTCGACGCGAGGCTCTTGATCATGCCGTCCAGCTCGTCGTTGTCGTAGCCGGTGCCGTTCCACGTACCGATGTCATCCTCGCGGCCATGGACCAGAAAGTTGAAGATGTACTCGGAATCGTAGGTCGGCACGCCCCAGCCCAGCATGTAGAAGTCCGTCTTGCCGTCGGTGATGAGCGGGAAGTGCTGCGCTTTGGGCTTGGCATCCAGGTTCACGGTCACGCCGATCTGACCCAGCATGCCGACAGCCGCCTGGCAAATCGCCTCGTCGTTGACGTAACGGTCGTTCGGGCAGTCCAGCCGGATCGAGAACCCGTCGCCGTAGCCGGCCTCTTCCATCAGTTTCTTCGCACCCTCGATGTCCGTGCGGGATTCCGCATCCATCTCCTCGGTCCAGCCGTTGACGAAGGGCGGTGCGATCATGCCGGCGGGCTGCGACTGGCCGCGCATCACGACCTGCTTGATCGCGTCGCGGTTGATGGCCATCGACATCGCCTTGCGCACGCGCGCGTCGGCCAGCGGGTTCTTGCCCTCGACGTTATCGGCTTCGATGTCATCGGCGCCCATGTTCATGCCGAAGAAGATCACCCGGTTCTGGGGCGCCTGCTTGACCACCAGACCGTCCGCGTTGTTGACGCGCTCGAGATCCTGCACCGGCATGTCCTGCAGGAAATCGACCTCGCCCGACAGCAGCGCGGCGACACGGGTCGCAGGGTTCTGGATCGGGGTATAGATGATCTCGGTCACATCCAGCGGGAAATCATCCTTGCCCCAGTAATTCTCGTTCAGGGACATGACGGTCCGCACGTCCTGCTCGCGGCTTTCCAGCTTGTAGGGACCGGTGCCGTTTGCATTGGTGGTGGCGTAGGTCAGTTCGCCTCCCTCGAAGTCCTGCACGTCGACGGTGTCGTTCGCCTCGGTCCAGCCCTTGTCCATGATGAACAGGTTGGTCAGGTTCGACGGCAGGATCGGGTTCGGCCCGTCGGTGACCATCTCGACGGTGTAATCATCCACCGCGCGTACCTCGGTGATCGAGTTGATCAGTTCCTTCATGTCCGAATTCTCGGACTGGGCACGGTTGAAGCTGAACACCACGTCCTCGGCGGTAAAGTCGGCGCCGTCGTGGAATTTCACGCCTTCGCGCAGCTTGAACACCCAGACATTCGGGTCGTCTTCCTTGGGGGCCCATTCGGTGGCCAGCGCCGGTTCGAACGCGCCCGAGATGTCGCGGATGATCAGCGGCTCGTAAATCTGGTGCCGGATCGTGTGCGTCGGCCCTTCGTTCTGGGAATGGGGATCGAGCGTCAGCGCGTCACCCGCGCGCGCCCACCGCAGCGTTTCCGCTTGGGCAAGTGCCGTCGTGGACAGCAGCATGGCGGTTGAAAGCAGCGTGATCGTCTTGGTCATGTTGAACTCCCTGTTTTTCGTCTCGGGACAGTCTTTTTTAATCGCATCCTTTTGGCAACCCTGAATTCCCCGACGGAAATCTGCCCCTAGCTGCCGTGCAGTCTGCGGTAGGTGCCCGGCGTCATCCCCGTGTCCGACCGGAAGCTGCGGCTGAAATATCCCGGATCGGCAAATCCCGCGCGCGCCGCGATATCCGCGATGGAATGGCGCGTGAATTCCAACAGGTGCCGGGCCTCGACAAGGCGGCGTTGCCGGATCAGCGCATTGGGGGTCGTGCCGAGGATGCGGCGGCACAGCCGGTTGAGATGCGGCTTGGAAACACCGACCTCCGCGGCGTAGGACTCCAGCGTCATCGGGCTCGCGAAATGTGCCTCCACCGCCCCGCAAAAGGCCTGCACCTGGCTTTCGTGCAGAGTCTGTTCCTGCGGGGCGGGCAGCGCGCCCAGCGGCTGTGCGGCGGCACGGTCCGCATCGACATAGATCAGCACGAGCCGGAGAATCGTGTCCAGCAGCTCGGCCCGGTCCGGACCGAAATCGCGCATCGCCTCCCTGAGCTGAGCCATCAGCGTCTCGATGGTGTCGAAATGCCGCGCACCCTGCCGTGGCAACATGGCCCCGCCTGCCTCTCCCAGCCGCGACAGGCGCTGTGCGGTGTCCTCCCGCAACAGGGCCGGGCGCAGGGTAATGACATCGCCAAGGATATCCGGCGGAAAGCGGAACCCGTGCGCCACGCCCGGCGGTACCAGCAAGATCACCGGCTCCTGGCTGCGGAAGTTGAGGTCCCCCAGCCGGATGGCGACACCTGGCGTCCGCAGGACAAAGACCTGCGCCAGCTTGCGATGCCGGTGCAAGCGGATCGTCCAGTCATGCTGGCTGCTCCGTTCACGGATCGTCTCGTGATGCACCGGGTCGCTGCGCGTGCCGGCGAGGTATTCGCCGTAAAGCTCGTAGGTCGGAATACGGTCCGGCAACGATTATCCCTTTCCCGCGCGGCAAACGGCGAAAAATCCGCCATCCTGATCGGATAGTACAAAAACTCGCACCTGCTGTCCATTTGCCGGCCGGCCCTCGCGCATATGATGAACGCCACTCATCTGTAGGACACGGAATCATGACCAAGACCATCACGACATCCGTCTGCATCATCGGTTCGGGCCCCGCCGGTCTGCTGCTTTCGCAGCTTCTCGCCAACGAGGAGATCGACACGATTCTGCTCGACCGCAAGGACCGCGCCTATATCGAGGGACGCATCCGCGCCGGCGTACTGGAACAGGGCACGGTCACCGCGCTGGAAGAAGCGGGCGCCGCCGACCGGCTGCATCGCGAGGGACTGCCGCACGAGGGTTTCGAACTGGCCTTCGACGGCGAAAGGCACCGGATCGACCTTACCGGGCTGACAGGCAAGACGGTCACCGTCTACGGCCAGACCGAGATGACGAAGGACCTGTTCGAAAAGCGCATGCAGCAGGGCCAGCGGTTCTTCTTCAACGTCGATGACGTAAAACCGTCGGATCTGAAGTCGGACCGCCCCAGGGTGCACTTCACGCACGAGGGGCAACACGTCACCGTCGAATGCGACTACATCGCGGGATGCGACGGGTTCCACGGCGTGTCGCGGCAGGCGATCCCGGCGGATGTGCTGCGCACCTACGAACGGGTCTATCCCTTTGGCTGGCTCGGTATTCTTGTGGAAAAGCCCCCGGTCTCGCACGAACTGATCTACGCCAACCATGACCGCGGCTTCGCGCTGGCCTCCATGCGGTCGAACACCCGCAGCCGCTACTACATCCAGTGCGACGCGTCCGACGACGTGGCGGACTGGTCCGACGACCGTTTCTGGGAAGAGTTCGCGACCCGGCTCGGACCGGATGCCGCCGCGAGCCTTCAGACCGGGCCGTCCTTTGAAAAGAGCATCGCGCCGCTGCGGTCCTTCGTGGCGGAGCCGATGCGATACGGCAACCTGTTCCTGGCCGGGGACTCCGCGCATATCGTGCCACCGACCGGGGCCAAGGGGCTGAACCTTGCCGTGGCGGATGTGCGCCTGCTTCACCGGGCCCTGGCGCTGCACTACAGGCACGGCAAGGACGACCTGATCGACGCCTATTCGGAAACCGTCCTGCGCCGGGTCTGGAAGGTCGAACGATTCTCGTGGCAGTTGTCGACGCTGATGCACCAGTTTCCCGAAAACTCCGATTTTGAGAAACGGATGCAGAGAGCGGAATTCGACTATCTGCGCAGTTCTGAGGCCGCCTCGCGCGCGATTGCCGAGAACTACGTCGGCCTGCCGCTGGACTGATCTCCTGCCGGCGGCACCTTGGCAAGCGGGGCGGGATGGGCGAGGTTGGCGCCGACCCATGAAAGGAACCCTGCATGAATTTCGACGCCCGCATCGCCAAACTGACCAGACTGCTTCAGGAACACGACTGCCCCGCCATCGCCGTGGTGCCGGGACCGAACTTCTTCTACCTGACAGGTGTTCGCCTTGGCCTGATGGAACGGCCCACGATCCTGATCGTGACCGCCGCGGGCGCGGTGCATGCCGCGATCCCGGCACTGGAACGCGATATGTGGACAGCGCGGATGCCGCAGGCACAGACCGTGTTCTGGCAGGATGCCGACGGCTACGCCGATGCGCTGGCGACGCTGGCCCGGCAGACCGGCCTGACCTCGCTTGCCGTGGAAAGCGGGCGGATGCGCCAGTTCGAGGCAGCCGCACTCGCCCGCGCCTTCGGCACCGAAATGACGGACGGCAGCGACATCCTGCTGCCGCTGCGCCTGCACAAGGACGAGGGCGAAATCGCGGCCATCGAACAGGTGGTGAAAATCAGCGAGGACGCGCTGACGGTGACGCTGGGCCAGATCGGCGCGGGCCTGTCCGAAACGGAGATCCGCGCGAAACTGCTGATCAACATGCTGGAGCGCGGGGCGGAAGGCGCGGCCTTCGACCTAATCGTGCTGGCCGGTGCGGCGGCGGCGGATTGCCATGGCGTGCCTTCTGCCGATAGGAAGGTGCAGCGCGGCGATGCCCTGCTGTTCGACTTCGGCGCAAAGCTCGACGGCTACAGCGCGGACATCACCCGGACCTATTTCTGCGAGGAAGTCCCCGACGATCACCGCGCCCTCTATGACGCGGTGCTGGAGGCGAACCGGCTTGCCCGCGAGATGTGCCGCCCCGGTGTCACCCCCCACGAGCTGGATACCGCCGTGCAGGATCACCTTGCGGCGGCGGGCTTTGCCGACAACGTCCGGCACAAGGTCGGCCACGGTCTGGGTCTTGACGTGCACGAGGCCCCGCAGCTGATGCGGGGCAACCACGCGCCGCTGGAGCCCGGCATGGTCATCACCATCGAACCGGGCCTTTACCACCCCGGCAAGCTGGGCGTCCGGATCGAGGACGACGTGCTGGTCACGGCGGACGGGTCACGGTCCTTCACCCGGCTCGGACGCGACCCGCAGGTGTTTGGCTGAACCTCAGCCGTCGGCTTTCCGGGCGCGCAACAGCGCAATCAGCGCGGCGTCCCGGTCTTGCTCCAGTTCCGCGATGCTGCGCCCCCCGGCTTCGCGCGCCACTCCGTCTATCAGCGCCGCGCGCACCTCGGGGGTCAGCGCGGGCGTGCCGAGCGATGCCCAGCGGCGTTCCTGGCTGGGGCCCAGATGATCGAGATATCCCGCCATCCCCTGCGGCCCGCCGCCCAGATGATAGGCCATGTGCGCCCCCAGCACCGACCAGCGCAGGCCCGGCCCGTTGGCCAGCGCGGTGTCGATCGCCTCCACGTCCGCGATGCCCTCCTGCACCATGTACACCGCTTCCCGCCAAAGCGCCGAGGCCAGCCGGTTCGCGATATGTCCCGTCGCATCCTTGCGCAGGCGGACCGGCACGCGGCCCACCATGCGGTAGATCGCCTCCGCCCTATCCATCCGGACCGGATCGGTGCCGTAAAGCTCCACCAGCGGGACAAGGTGAGGCGGGTTGAAGGGATGCGCCGTGATCAGCCGGGCGGGCTCCGCCAGCCCCGGCCCGAGGTCCGACCACGTCAGGGCGGACGTGGAGGACGCGATGATCGCCTCCGGGGCCATCGTGGCCTCGATCTCCGCCAGAAGCGCGTGTTTCAGCGGCACGTCCTCCGGCGCGCTCTCCTGGATCAGCGCCGCCCCGGCCACCGCCTCTGCAAGCGTGGCGCAGTGCACGACGTCCTGCGGTCCGCCCTGCCCCGCCGCGATGGCGGACAATTGCGCCGACAAACGCGGCAAGGCCGCCGCCGCGCGGTCCATCGCGGCAGCCTGCGGATCCCATAGCCGCACCGGAAATCCATGGTGGGCGAACAGCGCCGCCCAGGCGGTGCCGATCAGCCCCGCCCCGACGATCGCGATGGGCGGGTGTTCGGCCTCGGCCGTCATCCGGCGGTTCCGGATACCGCGCCGGCCAGAACGTGATAGATGCGGCCCTCGCGGTTCTCGGCCCGGATCTCGCCCCGCCGTACCAGCCGGTTCACATGCGCCAGCGTCTCGGTGAAGGCAAAGCTCATCTGGTGGGGGTCGAGTTCACGGGTGAACAGAACCGGCACCAGATCCGCGATGGATTTCGGCCCCCCCGCGCAGGCGTCCAGCACCCGCTGGCATCTTTCTTGGTGATGCGCTTCAAGCTCCGCGCAGCGCTGGTGCAAGCCGTGAAACGGCCGCCGGTGCCCCGGCAGGACCAGCACATCGTCCGGGATCTCGGTCCGCAGGAACCGCAGGGAACGCAGGAAATGACCCAGCGGATCGCCATTCGCCTCATCGGCGAAGACGCTGATATTGGGCGAAATCTTCTCGATGACCTGATCGGCGGCAAAGAGCAGCGCCTCGTCTTCGCAATACAGCATCACCTGCTCCGCCGCGTGGCCGTCGCCGGTCATGACCCGGAAGGCCCTGCCGCCGATCTCCAGCGTGTCGGGCATGAGCAGCCGCAGGAAGGACTTCGGCAGATCGCCGACCCGGCGCAGGTATTCGTTGCCCTGGATCGCGACCACCCCGGCCGCCTGCTCGGTCATGCCGTGGCTGAGGTAGAAATCGAAGTTGTAGCGCGTCATGCTCTCGTTCGCGCCCTGCGAAATCACCTTGCACCCCATGAAGGTGGAAAAGCTGGTCAGCAAAGGCGCATCGAACCGTTTGCACAGCCAGCCGGCCAACCCGATGTGGTCGGGGTGATAGTGCGTGACGATGACACGCGTGATGCGCGCGCCCTGCAGGGGACCGGCCAAAATGTCTTCCCAGGTCTGCTTGGCGTCCGCCGTCTGGATCCCGGTGTCGATGATGGCCCAGCCTTCGCCGTCGCGGATCAGGTAGATGTTCACATGGTCCAGCCGATAGGGCAGCGGCACACGGGTCCACAGAATGCCGGGCCGCACTTCGACGATCTCACCGAAGGCCGGCATCGTCTCGAACGGAAAGTGCAGCGCGCTCTCGGGATGGTCTGTCATGATGTCTCCTGATGTTGCGCGCAACCTAGAAGCGGTTCGGCGGGGTTGCAACACGGGCCGCCGGATCAGGCCAGCAGGCGGGCGATCCCGGCCTGAACCCGCAGCATCGGCGGCAGACAGGTCTTTGCCATCTCGGCGGGATCATGATGCGTCGCCGCCATGCCCGCGTTCAGCGCGGCCACCACCTTGCCCGCCGCGTCGTGCAGCGGCACCGCGATGGACCGCAGGCCGATCTCGACCTCCTGGTCGACCATGGTGTGGCCCTCCCGCCGCGCCGCGTCGATCCGGGACATGATCTCGTCGGGGTCGGTCAGGCTGAAGGCCGTGCGCGGCGACAGGTCAGAGGCATCGATCACCGCGCGGGCCTGTGCCGCCGGCAGGCCGGCCAGCAGGATCCGTCCCAGCGAGGTGCAATGCGCCGGCAGCCGCGACCCCGGCATCAGCCCGATCGACATGACCCGCTTCTGCGCCGCCCGCGCCAGATAGACGATCTCGGTCTCGTCCAGAACCGCGACCGAACAGCTTTGACCGATCTGTTCGGTCAGCTGGTCCAGCCACGGCTGCACGATCTGCGGCAATTCGAGCGAGGCGATCGCCCCCATCCCCAGCCGCAGGGCGCGGTGCGTGAGCGCAAAGAACTTGCCGTCGTACGCCGCGTAGCCTTCGGCGTGCAAGGTCAGCAGGCACCGCCGGGCCGTCGCCCTGTCCAGCCCGGTCCGCGCCGCGACCGCGCTGATGCTCAGTTTCGGGGCGTCCGCGCCGAAACATTCGATCACCCGCAGACCCTTGGCGAGAGAGGAGATGGTATCGCCGGATTTGTTCGCCATGTGCACAAAGTTATGCACGATCCGAACAAATGTCGATATACGAACAAACCGCTCGAAACCGTGGCGGGGCGCCGCTACACCTGCCGCATCAACCGGAGACCTCTCATGGACAAGACCGTTCCTTCCGTGGCCAACGCGGTCACGCAGATACCCGATGGCGCAACGATCATGATCGGCGGTTTCGGCGGCTCGGGCGCGCCGGTCGAACTGATCCACGCCCTGATCGACCGCTACCGCACCACCGGCAGCCCGTCGGGCCTCACGGTGATCAACAACAACGCCGGAAACGGCGGCATCGGCATCGCCGCGATGATCAAGGCCGGCATGGTGGCCAAGATGATCTGCTCCTTCCCGCGCAGCTCGAACGCCGAAGCCTTCAACGAAAAATACCTCGCGGGCGAGATCGCGCTCGAACTGGTGCCGCAGGGCACGCTGGCGGAACGCATCCGCGCGGCGGGGGCCGGAATACCGGCGTTCTACACGCCCAGCTCCTACGGCACCGAACTGGCCGAGGGCAAACCGACCGAGGAATTCGACGGCAAGATGTACGTGCGCGAACGCTGGCTCAAGGCGGATTTCGCGCTCATCAAGGGACAGATGGGCGATACCGTGGGCAACCTGACCTACCGGATGGCCGGGCGGAACTTCAATCCGCTGATGGCCATGGCCGCGGACGTGACCATCGCGCAGGTCAGCGAGCTGGGCCGCCCCGGCTGCATCGACCCGCAACAGGTCATCACGCCGGGCATCTTCGTCGATGCCGTGGTCGAGGTGGCCGACCCCCAACAGGAAGAAGTGCTGGTACGCGCGGGAGTGGTGCACTGATGGCAGATTTCGACATCATGAAGAACAAGCTGTCCAACGCGCAGATCGCGTGGCGCGCCGCGCAGGACATCGAGGACGGATCATACGTCAACCTCGGTATCGGCTTTCCCGAGATGATCGCCAAGTTCCAGCCCGAGGGCCGCGACGTGACCTACCACACCGAAAACGGCGTGCTCGGCTTCGGCAAGGCGCCGGCGGAAGGCGAAGAGGACTGGGATCTCATCAATGCGGGGAAGAAGGCGGTCACGCTGAACCCCGGTGCCGCGTTCTTTCACCACGCCGACAGTTTCGCCATGGTCCGGGGCGGGCACCTCGACCTTGCCGTGCTGGGCGCCTACCAAGTCGCGCAGAACGGTGATCTGGCCAACTGGCGCGTGGGCAGCAAGGGGGTTCCGGCCGTGGGCGGCGCGATGGATCTGGTGCACGGCGCGCGCCGGGTGGCGGTCGTCACCGACCATGTGACCAAGGACGGCGGCCCCAAACTGGTGGAAACCTGCACCTTCCCGCTGACCGGCGTGGGCTGCGTGACACGCGTCTACACGTCGCTCGCGGTGATCGACGTGACCGACCGCGGCTTTGTCCTGCGCGAGAAATTGCCCCGCCTCGACATGGAAGCGCTGCAATCCGTCACGGGCGCGACCCTGCACACCGAAGGCCAGGTGGCCGACCTGAACGTACCAAAGGATCTGGAATGAACGACGTCTATATCTGCGACTACATCCGCACCCCCATCGGCCGCTACGGCGGCGCACTGTCCTCCGTCCGGGCGGACGACCTCGGGGCGATCCCGCTCAGGGCGCTGGCCGACCGCAACCCCGACATGGACCTGTCGGCCATCGACGAAGTGCTTTTCGGCTGCGCCAATCAGGCGGGCGAGGACAACCGCAACGTCGCGCGCATGTCGCTGCTGCTGGCCGGCTATCCCGATGCGGTGCCGGGCGCCACGATCAACCGCCTGTGCGGGTCGGGCATGGATGCGATCATCACCGCTGCCCGCGCGATCCGCGCCGGGGAGGCGGATCTGATCGTCGCCGGTGGCGTCGAAAGCATGTCGCGCGCGCCCTTCGTGATGCCCAAGGCCGACGCCGCCTTTTCGCGCAGCAACGAGGTCTTCGACACCACCATCGGCTGGCGCTTTGTGAACAGGCTGATGAAGTCCCAGTACGGCGTCGATTCCATGCCAGAGACGGCCGAGAACGTCGCCGAAGATTTCGGCATCGCCCGCGAGGATCAGGACGCCTTTGCCCTGCGGTCACAGCACAAGGCCGGTGCCGCCATGGAAAACGGACGCCTCGCCAAAGAGATCGTCCCGGTCAGCATCCCGCAGCGCAGGGGCGACCCGGTCGTTGTGTCACAGGACGAACATCCCCGCCCCGACACCACGGCGGAAGCGCTGCAAAAGCTCAAACCCTTCGTCAAGGCGGACGGCACGATCACCGCGGGCAACGCCTCGGGTGTCAACGACGGCGCCGCCGCGCTGATCATCGCCTCCGCCGAGGCCGCCGAGAAACATGGGCTGAAACCCATTGCCAAGGTGCTGGGTGGTGCCACCGCCGGGGTGCCGCCGCGCATCATGGGCATGGGTCCGGCCCCCGCGTCGAAAAAGCTGATGGCGCGGCTCGGACTGAAGCAGCAGGATTTCTCGGTCATCGAACTGAACGAAGCCTTCGCCTCACAAGGGCTGGCCACCCTGCGCGACCTTGGCATCGCCGACGACGACGCCCGTGTGAACCCCAATGGCGGTGCCATCGCGCTCGGTCATCCCCTGGGCATGTCCGGCGCGCGGATCACCGGATCTGCGATGCTGGGTCTGGAACCGGGGCAGAAGGCGCTGGCGACCATGTGCATCGGCGTCGGACAGGGCATCGCCATCGCTGTGGAGGCGGTGTAACTCCGCCACGGATGCAATGCCGCAATGCAGAAATTGCATGGCGCGTCTATTGTGCAGCCGCAGCGTTAGCGCTATATCCGACCTGTAGCCGGTCTTCTCCTCCTCCCGGACCGGCGCACATAAATGGCGGCATCCTCCTCCCGGGTGCCGCCTTCTTGTTTTCTGCAATGCCCAGACCTGCCGGAACCGCCGCAGCGCGATCCGCGTCATCCGGCCCGGCGGCGTGGATCCGCCACCGGGGCAGGAACCGTCAGTCGCGCCAGACCATGGGCTGCCAGGTGCCTCTGCCCGCCGTCACCTCGAGCGCCCCGTCCCTGACCAGCGTTTCGCCTCTCGACAGGACGTGCACCGGCAGGCCGGTGACCGTTGTCCCTTCAAAGGGATTGTAGCCCACGTTGTCATGCAGGTCGTCTGCGCCGTAGGTCTGCGTCCGCTTCGGATCCCAGATCACGATATCCGCATCGCAGCCGACGTCGATCCGGCCCTTTCGGTCCAGCCCGAACGCGCGGGCGGGCGCCGCGGCGGTCACCTCGGCAAAGGCTTCCAGCCCGGCGCGGCCGCGGCTGACCATCGCGTCGAACATGAGCGGCAGCCGGGTTTCAAGCCCCGGCATCCCGTTCGCGATCCGGTTGAAGGCGACATCGCGCCCGTGCACGAACTTGCCCGTATCGTCCATCCGGTAGGGGGCGTGATCCGACGTGACCAGTTGCAGGGTGCCGTCCGCCAGCGCCGCCCAAAGGGCTTCCTGATCGTCCGTCGTCCGCTGGGGAGGCGAGCACATGAACCGCGCCGGATTCTCGCCGTCCAGCACGTCCACCGTCATGAACAGGTAATGCGGACAGGTCTCCGCCTCCACCGGCACGCCCCTTGCACGGGCCCGCCGCACGATCTCCGCGCCTTCCCGGGTCGACACGTGAAAGATCATGATCCGCGCCCCGGTATATTCGGCGAAACGGCACATCCGGTCGATGGCCTCGATCTCCGCTTCGCGGGGATGCGATTGCGCGTGGTACTTCGGCGCGGTCTTGCCCGCGGCAAGCAGTTTCTCGGTCGCGTTGCGGATCAGTCCGTCGTTCTCGGCATGAAAACAGACCAGCGCGCCGTCCCGCCGCGCGACATCGAGGATGTCGAGGATGGATTTGTCGTCCAGCCGAACCTTGTCGTAGGTCGTGAAAACCTTGATCGACCGGTGCCCCTGCGCGATCAGTGCGGGGATATCTTCCGCCAGATTGCCGTTGCCCGTGTCGGCAACGATCATGTGAAACGCGTAATCGGTGATCGCGCCCTTTTCCGCCAGCACGGCATAATCCGCTACCACCTGCCCCACCCGCTGCCCCGGATGCTGCGCGGCAAAGGAAACGACCGTCGTGGTGCCGCCGAACGCGGCGGACCGCGTGGCGGTCTCGAAAGTGTCCGCGTTCAGCAGGCCCGCGCCCGAAACCTGTTCGATATGGCAGTGGGTGTCCACGCCGCCGGGCAGAACGATGCGGTCGCCCGCGTCGATCAGATCTGTGCCCCGTGCCGCAAGGTCGTCCCCGATGGCGGCGATCCGCCCCCCGTCGATCGCCACATCCGCCTGCCGGATGCCCTCGGGCGTGACCACCGTGCCACCCGTGATCACCGTGTCGTATCGTGAATTTGCCATGCCAACCTCGATCCAATGTTTGGCTAAATAAAATACCGAGTGTATACCATTTGCAAACAACTATCATGGTGACGACCGGTAATCTGGTATCTGTCCGTTAACGAGAAGGCGAGTGCGATGGTCGAAACAGTGCAAACTCTTGGGGATACGACCTTTCAGCGCATGAAGGCGATGATCCTCGACGGCACGCTGGAACCGGGCACCCTGCTGCGGGAAAAGAAGTTCGCGGACCAGCTCGGCGTCTCGCGCACCCCGGTCCGCGAAGCCATCGGACAGTTGATCAGCGAAGGGCTGGCCACCCGCGCGAATGGCAGCACCCCCGTCGTCAGCCGGGTATCCCTGAGCGAGATCATGGAGATCCTGCACGCGCGCAGCCTGCTGGAATGCGAAACGGCTAAAAAAGCAGCACTTTCCATACGTTCCGCCGAAACGCTGCTGCCGATCCGAAGCCGGATCGCCGGCTTCATAGAGGGTCCGCGCCCCGATTCGCGGGCACATTCCGACCTCGATTCGCACCTCCATCTGGAGATCGCGCGCCTTGCCGGGTCGAAGCTTCTTTGCGAGTTGATTGAAGGACTTAAGAACAAGACACGCATGTTCGACCAAGGCTCGATCCCCGACCGGCTCCTGCCCGGCTGCCACGAGCATCTGGCCATCATCGACGCGATCACGGGCCAGGACCCCGAAGAGGCGGCCGCGGCCATGAAACTGCACCTGACGAATGTCCGCGAATCGATCATTTCACGGATCAATCACCCGTTCTGACCGCCCCGGCAGCCGCCGCGCGGAATTTCCGCGCAAGGGCTGTTGACAGTGCATGCGGTGTGTATACCATCTGGATACCAACATGACGAAGGTGAGAAATCACATGACTGCAGACAGCCCATCGCGGCCCCGTGACGGCGTCATCAAGGCGATCACGTTCCAGTATTACCGCGACATCCCGCGCGCGATGGCGTTCTACGAGAACGTCCTCGGCTTCGAACTGGCGATCGACCAGGGCTGGTCCAAGATCTACGGGATCGAGGGCGTGGCCCACGTCGGGCTCGTGGACGAAACACGGGGCATGCAGAAATGGGCCGAACAGAAGACGGTGCAGCTTTGCCTGCGCGTGCCCGATGTCGACGCCTGGTACGACTGGGTCAAATCCCAGGGCGTGGGCGGGCTGACGGAGCTGCGCGACAGCGAGGAGCTGGGCATCCGCGCCTTCGCGATGACCGACCCCGAAGGTTACCAGATCGAGGTCCAGACCGCGAAGCCGGGCCACTGATACGGCCCCTTCCAAAGACAAGAAAACAACAACCAAGGGCGCAAGAATCGCCCGAAACCCTGATCCAGCAAGAGGAGCTTACATGAAATACCTGTCCCAATCCGCGCTGCGCGCCGGTGCCGTCGGGGTGGCCATCCTGGCCGCCACGGGGGCCGTCGCCCAGGAAAAGTCCGTCACCATCGGCCTGACCGCAGACCCCAGCCACCTCTACCCCCTCGCGGGCGAGGAGCTGTCATCCAACATCATGTACTACCACCTGTACGACCCGCTGGTGAAGCGCAGCGCCGACCTGACCTTCGGCCCCGGTCTCGCCGAAAGCTGGGAGAACGTCGATGACACGACATGGCGGTTCAAGCTGCGCGAGGGTGTGACCTTTCACAACGGCAACGCCTTCACCGCCGACGACGTGGTTTTCACCGTCAACAAGGCGCGCGAATCCATCCGCCCCGACCTTGTGGCCAACATCGCGGAAATCAAGGCGATCGACGACCTGACGGTCGAGATCACCACCCCGCAGCCCTACGCCGTTCTGCCGAACGACCTGGCCGAAGTGCTGATCCTCGACGAGGAATACACCACCGAGACCGGCGACGAGCAGATGGACCTCAAGCCCATGGGCACCGGTCCCTACATGCTTGAAGAATGGATCAAGGAAGAAAAGCTGGTCCTGAGCGCCTTCGACGAATACTGGGCCGGCGCGCCCAAGATCAAGACCGTGACCTTCCGACCGATCACCAACCCCGCCACCCGCACCGCGGCGCTGCTCACCGGCGAGGTGGACGTGATCCAGGATCTCGCGGTCCGCGATGTGGAGCGTGTGCGCAACGAGGAAGGGTTCGAGGTCATCACCCGCCCCAGCCTGCTGAACGTCGTGCTGGCGATGGACACGCGCGAAAAGTCCCCGACCATCGAGGGTGACAACCCGATGACCGACCAGCGCGTGCGCGAGGCCATCGCGCGGGCGATCGACGTCGACGCCATCAACAAGATCGTCATGAACGGCCTTGCGACCCCGTCCGAGCAATTCGTTCCGGCGTCCCACACCGGCTACGTCGACGGGATGAACTTCCGCGAGATGTATCCGATGGATATCGAGAAATCCAAGGAACTGCTGGCCGAAGCGGGCTACCCCGACGGTTTCACCATGACGCTCGACGCCACGAACAACCGCTATGTCAACGACGCTCAGATCGCGCAGGCGCTGGCATCGATGCTGGCCAAGGTGGGCATCACGCTGAACCTCAACATCATGCCGAAGTCCAACTTCTGGGGCTACATCCGCGTACCGACCGAGAACTCAAGCTTCATCATGTCGGGCTGGGACGTGCCGGCCGGCGATGCGGGCTCCATGTACGGCGCGCTGTTCTACACCCGCGACAAGCGTGAAGGCTACGGCCAGGTCAACCGCGGCTCCTTCTCCAACGCGGAGCTCGACAAGCTTGTCGACGAGGCGGACGCGACACCCAGCCTCGAGAAGCGCGACGAGATCCTGCAGGAAGCCACCAAGCTGCTGATGGCGGAAATCCCGATGATCCCGCTCCACTACGAGCAGGACATCTACGGCGTGCGTGACGGTGTCACCCTCGAGCCGCGCACCGACAAGTTCATCTGGGCCTACGACATGGACGTCGAATAAGCCTCCACATCGCCATGACCCCCGCCGGCGCACGCGCGGGCGGGGGTTCGTAATTCCGACTGATTGGACTGTCCCACCACATGCTAGGCTACCTGCTGAAACGGCTCATCCAGATGATCCTTGTCCTCTGGATCGTGTCCGTGATCGTCTTCATGATGATGAGCTTCACCGGAGACCCGGTGTTCATGGTCGTTCCGATCGACGCCACCGATGCCGAGATCGCACAGGCCCGCCGTCTGCTGGGGCTCGATGAATCGCTGCTGGTCCAGTACTGGAAATTCATCTCTTCACTCGTTCAGGGCGACTTCGGCCGCTCCTACGTGTTCCGCCAGCCCGCGATGACGCTGATCCTCGAACGCCTGCCCGCGACCGTCGAGATGGTTCTGGTCGCCATGGTGCTCGCCGTGATCGTCGCCATCCCTCTGGGTGTCTACGCCGGGGCCAACCCCAACGGGCGTATCAGCCGCACCATCATGGCCGGATCGCTGCTGGGCATCTCTTTGCCGGGCTTCTGGGTCGGCATGGTGCTGATCTATCTCTTCGCGGTGCACTGGGGCGTCTTTCCCTCGTCCGGCCGGGGCGACACGGGAGAGATCTTCGGCTTGCGCATTTCCCTGCTGACACTGGACGGCTGGCATCACATCGCCCTGCCCGCGATCACCCTGTCGCTCGCCACCATGGCCATTCTGCTGCGCATGACCCGCGCCGGGATGATGGAGGTCTCGCGGCAGGACTTCATGAAATTCGCCCGCGCCAAGGGCGTGACCCGCAAGGACGTCCTCTACCGTCACGGGCTCAAGAACGCGCTGATCCCGGTGGTCACGATCTTCGGCCTGCAACTGGGCGACCTGATTGCCTTCGCCACCATCACCGAAACGATCTTTTCGTGGCCCGGCATGGGCAAGCTGCTGATCGATTCGATCTATCGCGCCGACCGCCCGGTGATCGTCGTCTACCTGATGCTCGTGGCGCTGATCTTCGTGGTCATCAACTTCCTGGTGGATCTCGTCTACACGCTGATCGACCCGCGGATCACCCTGAAATGAGACGGACAAGACCATGACCAGCGTGTTCCGCACCGAATTCTTCCACAACTACAAGCGCAGCGCCTCCGCCATCATCGGCAGCGCGCTGATGGCGCTCTTTGCCTTCGCGGTGCTGGCCGGCCCGTTCCTGGTCGATCAGAACCCCTACGATATCGCGTCTCTCGACCTGATGGACAGCTACAAGCCTCCGGTATGGCTCGACGGGGGCGATGCGCGCTATCCGCTCGGAACCGACGGCCAGGGCCGGGACGTGTGGGCCTCCATCCTCTACGGCGCGCGGATATCGGTCTTCATCGGTATCGTCGCGATGATCGCCTCCTGCACCATCGGCACCCTGCTGGGGCTGATCGCCGGGTTCTACGGCGGCATCGTGGATTCGATCATCATGCGGATCGCGGACATCCAACTGTCCTTCCCCTCCATCCTGATCGCGCTGTTCCTGATGTCCGCCGTCGGCACCGGAGTCGACAAGGTGCTGATCGCCCTGACGGCGGTGGGCTGGGTGGTCTATGCCCGGACCGTGCGGGGTTCGACCCTGTCCGAGATCGAAAAGGAATACGTGCAGGCCGCCAAGGTCGCGGGCCTGCCGAATGCCAAGATCATCCGCAAGCACGTGCTGCCGAACGTCCTGACCCCGCTGATCGTGATCGCGACGATCCAGGTCGGCACCTTCGTGCTGATCGAGGCCAGCCTGAGCTTTCTCGGTGTCGGCGTCCCGATCACCCAGCCCTCTCTGGGCCTGCTCATCAAGAACGGCTTCGACGTGCTGTTCAGCGGCCTGTGGTGGACCTCCGTCTTTCCCGGCGTGGCGATCATGATGCTGGTCTTCGGCATCAACCTCTTCGGAGACTTCCTGCGCGACGAACTGAACCCGAGGCTGAAATGATGACGCAAGACGACGACACGCCCCTCCTGGCGGTGCGCGGCCTGCGCACGTACTTCCACACGTTCTCCGGCGTGGTAAAAGCCGTGAACGGCGTGAGCTTCGAAATCGGCAAGGGCGAGATCATGGGTCTCGTCGGCGAGAGCGGCGGAGGAAAGTCCGTCATCGGATTCTCCGTTCTTGGCCTGATCGACCCGCCGGGCCGGATCGAGGCAGGCGAGATCCTTCTCGACGGCGAGGACCTGGCAACGGCGGGCGAGGACCGGCTGCGCGAAATCAGGGGCCGCGACATCTCGATGGTGTTTCAGGACCCGATGACCTCGCTCAACCCGCTGCACACCGTGGGACAGCAGATGGACGAGGTGCTGCGCCTGCACAGCGATCTCGGCGCCGCCAACCGTCGCAAGGCCTGCATCGAGATGCTGGAAAGCGTCGGCATCAGCCGCGCCGCCGAACGGCTCAAGGCCTATCCACACCAGTTTTCCGGCGGGATGCGCCAGCGTGTCGTCATCGCCATCGCGCTGCTGGCAGGTCCGCGGCTGATCATCGCGGACGAACCGACCACCGCGCTTGACGTCACGATCCAAAGCCAGATCCTCAAGCTGATGCGCCGCCAGATCGCGGACAAGGGCGCGTCGATGGTCCTCATCACCCACGACCTTGCCGTCGTATCCGAAATGGCCGACCACATCACCGTGCTCTATTGCGGCAAGGTGGTGGAGCGCGGGCGCACCCGCGACCTGATCGAAGCCCCGGCCCATCCCTATACCCGCGGCCTGATCGACAGCATCCCCGACCCGACCGACCGCCACGACAGGCTGCGGCAGATCCCCGGATCGGTGCCCGACATCCGGTCGCTGCCCAAGGGCTGCAACTTCCGCGAACGGTGCCCCCGTGCGCAGGCCCGCTGCGCCGAGGTCGAACCGGAACTGACACGGCAGCACGACAGCCTCTGGGCGGCCTGCCACTTTCCCCTCGCACCGGGAGACACTCAATGACGACGACAAGCTCCCCCGTTCTGGAGGTCCGGGATCTCCAGATGCACTTTGCCATCGGCGGCGGCATCCTCGACCGGCTGCGGGTCGGCCGCGGCGGATTCAAGCTGGACAACCCGGTGGTGCACGCGGTAAACGGCGTCAGCTTCAGCATCGCCCAGGGCGAGATCATGGCCCTCGTCGGCGAAAGCGGCTGCGGCAAGTCCACCGTCGCCAAGAGCATCGCGCGTATCTACAAGCCCACGGGCGGCGAAGTCCGAATCGACGGCGAGGATATCGCGCAGTACGGCTTTGCCGACATGCTGCCCATACGGTCACGGATGCAGATGATCTTCCAGGATCCCTATGCGTCTCTCAACCCCCGCCAGCGGGTGCGCGACATCGTGGCCGAACCGCTTCTGGAACAGCGCAAGGAAGCCAGGGATCGCGGCGCGGTCCGGGACGAGATCGCGGCCTTGCTGGCCCGCGTCGGCCTCAATGCCGAACATGCTGGGCGCTATCCCCACCAGTTCTCGGGCGGCCAGCGGCAACGCATCGGCATCGCCCGCGCGCTGTCGGTCCGGCCCGACCTCATCGTGGCGGACGAACCGGTCTCGGCGCTCGACGTGTCGATCCAGGCCCAGATCCTCAACCTGATGAAGGATCTGCGCGACGAATTCGGCCTCGCCTACCTGTTCATCAGCCACGACCTGTCCGTGGTCCATCACATCGCCGACAGCGTCGGCGTGATGTACCTCGGCTTCATCGTGGAAAAGGCGCCGCGCGACGTGCTCTTTGCCCGGCCACGGCACCCCTATACACGGGCGCTGTTGTCGGCGGCGCCCAGCATCAAGCCCAAGCGCGACAAGGAAGAGATCACCCTGTCCGGCGAAGTGCCCTCGGCCCTCGCCCTGCCGTCGGGCTGCTGCTTCCGCACCCGGTGCCCCTTTGCCTGGGACCGCTGCGCGGCAGAACGCCCCGCGCTTCAGGACATTGGCGATGGTCAGGCGGTGGCCTGCCACCTGATCGACGAACCGGAAAGGGATACCGCATGACCATCATCGCACAGGCCCGGCTGGGCATCCACGATCCGCACGACTGCACGGACGCGAACGACGAACTGACGATCCTGCACGCCATCTACGATACGCTGGTGCGCCGCGACGGTCAGGACTTCGCGCCGCTTCTCGCCCGGAAGTGGGAGGTCTCCGACGACGCCCGGACCTGGACCTTCCAGCTGGCAGAGGACGGGCGCTTTCACGACGGCACCCCTTGCGACGCCCCCGCGGTGATCGAGAACCTCCGCCGCATGGCGCGCGAGGACAAGGGGTATACGCTGGGCGCGCCCGCGGTGTGGCGGCAGTACCTTGGCAGCGCGGACTACGCGGCACCCGACAGCCACACCCTGCGCCTGACGCTCGCCACCCCGATGGCGGACCTTCTTGACGTGCTGGAGCAGGGGTTCATCGCCTCGCCCGCCGCCTTCGGCGCGCTGGACGCGGGCGACATGACCGCCCATGTCGGCACCGGCCCCTACCGGATCGACACGATAGCCCCCGACCGCATCACCGCCGTGCGGGTGGACCGGCACTTCGAGCCGCTGCCGCCCAATGACCGGATCACCTGGCAGCTCGAGACCAGCTCCCGCGCCCGGCAGGCCCTGCTGGCCGAGGGTGCGGTGCAGGTGGCGAACGCCCTCGACTTCGAATCGTCGCGGGCGCTCGGGCCGATGCGGCACGAATTCCTGTCGCCCGTGGCGATCATCTATCTCCTGAATGCCGCGAAAGGGCCGCTGGCCGACGCCCGCGTGCGCCGCGCGCTCAGTCTTGCCGTGGACCGCGAGGCGCTGATCGACACCGTGGTCGGCGGCGCGGCCCGGCCCCTGCGCGGGTTCGTCAGCCCCAACCACTTCGGGGCCGGCACCGGCGCGGGCGCGACCTGCGACCGCGACAAGGCCCGCGCGCTGCTGGCCGACGCGGGCCACGACACCGGACTGACCCTGCACGTGGATTGCCCCACGCGCCTCCCGGACGAGGCCGAGATCCTGACAGCGGCCCTTGGCGACCAACTGGCCGAGGTGAACATCACCCTCGAGGTTCATGTCCATCCCGAACGCGAAGACTATGCCCACATGGTCCGTCGCAAGGAAATCCGCGACCTCTGCGTGTTCGATTCCAGCCCGATGAGCACCTACCGCGTGCTTTACGAGAAGATCGACAGCCGCATCGCGGGGTCGTGGTGGCAGGGCTACGCCAATCCCCGGATCGAGGCGTTGATCGACGAGGGCCGCACCACGACCGACCGTGCCGCGCGCGCCGCCCTCTGGCGCGAGGCCTACGCCCTGTTGCAGGACGATCCCGCCTGGCTGACCCTGTACAACCCGCTCAAGGTGATCGGCATCGCGGGCGATCACCCCGACTTCACCATGCCTGCCGACGGCGTGATCGACGTCCGTGCGCTGCCGCAACTGACGGAGGAACCGGCATGAAGATCGACACCCTGCTGACCGGCGGAACGGTCATCACCATGGACCCCGACCGCCGGGTGATCGACAACGGCGCGGTGGCCGTGGCCGACGGCAAGATCGTCGCCGTGGGCCCCGCCGCGGAGATGCCTGCCGACAGCGCCGCCGAGGTGGTGGATTGCACCGGACAGGCGATCATTCCCGGCCTCGTCGACGTACACGCACACGCGGGCCACGCGCTGGTCAAGTCGATGGGCATGCACACCGGCAACAGGTGGGAAGAGATCTGCGGCGAGGTCTACACCCAGGCGTCGCCGCCCGCCTTCTGGTACGCCGAGGCCCGGCTTGCGGCGCTGGAACGCCTGCGCTTCGGCGTCACCACAGGTGTCTCGCTGCTCGGGGGCGGCGACACGATCATGCGCACCGACGATCCAGCCCATGCCGCCGCCCACTGCGATGCCGTGGCAGAGGTCGGCACCCGCAGCGTCGTTGCCGTCGGCCCCACCCGCGCACCGCATCCGCTGACCTACGCGACCTGGCAGGACGATACGCGCGCCCCCTACCCCGTCACCTTCGACCAACAGCTCGAAACCTGCCTCGCGGTCGCGGACCGCTGGCACGACACGCATCAGGGACGCATCCGCATCGCCCTGCTCTACCCCGTCCTGCGCGACGAGCACGAAAGGGACATGGCGCCACGGGACTACGCCACCGCCTGCACGCAGGCGCAGACCGTCCGCCGCCACGCGCGGGAGCGGGGGCTGGTCTTTACCCAGGACGGCCACTGGCGCGGGTCGATCAACCGGGCCGACAAGCTGGGTCTGCTCGGCCCCGATACGCTGCTGTCGCACTGCATCGACCTCCATCCCGAAGAGGTGGAAACCGTCGCAAGGACCGACACCCGGATCGCGCACAACCCCTCTGCCAACGCGTCGATCATGGGCCGCTGCCCGGCGACCGAGATGATCGCCAAGGGCGCCTGCGTCGCGCTCGGCTCGGACGCGACCGCCCCCGACCGTTCCTCCGACATGTTCCGCCACATGCAGCAGCTCATGCACTACCACCGCACCCATTTCCGCGATGCCAGCGTGATGCCCATCGGCAAGGCGCTGGCCATGTGCACCATCGACGGCGCGCGCGCCTTGGGGATGGAAGACCGCATCGGGTCGCTCGAGACCGGCAAGCAGGCGGACGTGGTGATGGTGGACCTGCGGCGTCCGCATCTCTATCCGCCGAACATGCCGGTGCACCGGCTGGTCTGCTTTGCCAACGGCAACGACGTGGCCAGCGTCATGATCGGGGGCGAGATGGTCCTGCGCGACTTCCGCGCCACCCGCGTCGACGAGGAAGCGATCCTCGACGATGCCGCTCGGCAGACCGACCTCATGCTCGACAGGATCGGCGCACGCGCCGATCTCGACCTGCCCCCGGACTTCTGGGGCAACGAAGGGAAAACCGCATGACCATCTACATCGTCAATCCGAATTCCACACAGGCCGTCACGGACGGCATCGACCGGTCGGTCGATCCGATGCGGCCTTTCAGCCCCGTCCCGATCGAGGCCCGCACCCTCGCGGAGGGGCCTCCGGGCATCGAGACGCAGGCCCATGTCGACGGGGTCGTCGGCCCCCTGCTCTCCCATTGCGCGGCACTGGAAGACACCGCCAGCGCCTTCGTCGTCGCCTGCTACTCCGATCCCGGCCTTGCCGCGCTCCGCGAACAATCCGCCCGGCCCGTGCTGGGCATCGCCGAAGCCTCGATCCTGACCGCGATGACCATGGGCCAGCGGTTCGGCATCGTCTCGATCCTGTCGAGAAGCATTCCGCGCCACATGCGTTACGTGGGTGCCATGGGCGTGATGGACCGGCTCGCGGCCGACATGCCGCTGGAACTGGGCGTGCTGGAACTGGCCGACCGGGACCGTACCTTCGAGCGGCTCAGGACGGTCGGCACCCGCCTGCGCGACGAGGCGATGGCGGACGTGCTGATCCTCGGCTGTGCCGGCATGACCGCCTATTGCGCGGACCTCGAGGATCACCTGGGCCTGCCCGTCGTCGAACCCTGCCGCGCCGCCGCCGCGATGGCGATCGGGCGCGTCGCACTCGAAAAGACCAACTGAGGACACACAATGACAAAACTCACCATCGACGCCCGCGGCGTCTTCGTGATCGCCGTGACCCCGTTCAAGCCCGATGGCGCCATCGACATGGAAAGCTGCGACCGCATGGTCGATTTCTATCTCGAAACCGGGGCAACCGGGCTGACCGTCCTCGGCATGATGGGCGAGGCCCCCAAGCTCACGGTCGAGGAATCCCGCGATGTGGTCGCGCGGATTCTCGACCGGGTGAACGGCCGCGTACCGGTCGTGGTCGGCGTCTCCGCCCCCGGCTTCGCGCAGATCGACACGCTGACGAGGATGGTGATGGACCAGGGCGCAGCCGGCGTCATGGTGGCCCCGCCCGGCAGCCTGCGCACGGACGACCAGATCTACGCCTATTACACCGCCATCGGCGACCTGCTGGGCGACGTGCCCTTCGTCCTGCAGGATTTTCCGCTGGCCACCGGCGTCCAGATCTCCGCCGGCGTCATCGCGCGGATCATGAACGACGTGCCCACCTGTGTCTGCCTCAAGCACGAGGACTGGCCCGGACTGGAGAAGATCACCGCGCTGCGCAAGGAAGGCGTGCTGAACCAGCGGGTGTCGATCCTCTGCGGCAACGGCGGCATGTTCCTGACCGAAGAGATGGAACGCGGCGCGGACGGCGCGATGACCGGCTTTGCCTACCCCGAGATGATGGTGGACGTGGTCCGCCATTTCAATGCGGGCGAGATGGAGCGCGGCCGCGATCTCTTTGACGCCTACCTGCCCCTAGCCCGGTTCGAACAGCAGCCCGGCATGGGTCTGGCCATCCGGAAATACGTGCTGGCCCGGCGCGGCGTGATCGCCCACGACGCCCTGCGCAAACCCGGCGGCGCGCTCTCTGCCGCGAGCCGCGCCGAGGTGGACCGGCTGATCGCACGACAGGAAAAACGACTGAAGGAGCTGAACTGATGGATCTCGGACTCGACGGAAAACGCGCGCTCGTCCTAGGCGCAAGCCGGGGTCTCGGCATGGCCATCGCCAAATCGCTGGCCGCCGAGGGCGCGCAGGTGTTCGCCGCCGCGCGCAGCAAGGACAAGATCGAGGCCTGGTCGGCGGGAACGGACGGCGTGACGCCCGTCGCTCTCGACCTCGCCCGGATCGAGGAGGTGGATGCGCTGGCCGACATGCTGCTACAGGACGGCGGCGTGGACATCATCGTCAACAACGGCGGCGGCCCCCCGCCGGGCACGGCAGCCGGTGCGAACCGCGCCGACTGGATTGCCCATTTCGAAGCGATGGCCGCCAACATCTTCCACCTCGATACCCGCCTGCTGCCGGCCATGCAGGAACGTGGCTGGGGCCGCATCATCTCGGTCGCCTCGTCCGGCGTCGAGCAGCCGATCCCGAATCTCGCGCTGTCCAACGGCATCCGGTCGGCCGTGATCGGCTGGTCCAAGACGCTCGCGAACGAGGTCGCGGCGGACGGCGTGACCGTCAACGTGGTGCTGCCGGGCCGCATCCACACCCAGCGGGTCGACGAACTGGATGCCGCGGCGGCCAAGCGCACCGGCAAGGACGTGGCCGATGTCGCCGCCGCCTCTCGCGGGACCATCCCGGCGGGCCGCTATGGCAAACCCGAGGAATTCGCCGACGTGGTGACCTTTCTCGCATCCGCGCGCGCCGGCTATGTCACCGGGTCCCGGATCAGAGTTGACGGCGGCTCGATAAAGTCGATCTGATGGCCGGGCGCCCGCAGCGGCGCCCGACGGACCGACAGACAGGATGACCGCATGAAGATTGCCTGCATGCAGGTGCCCCCCATCGGCACGGACGTGCCGCGCGCGCTGGACCGGCTCGCGCAGGCCGCGCGGGACGCGCGGGACGGGGGCTGCGACCTGCTCATCACGCCCGAGATGTACCTCACCGGCTATTGCATCGGCCGGGAGGCCACCGCCCGGCTCGCGGAACCGCGCGACGGCGCCATGGCCCGTGCGGTTGCCGATCTTGCCCGGCGTACCGGCATCGCCATCCTCTTCGGATTTCCCGAGCGGGACGGCGAACGGGTCTACAACGCCGCGCAGCTTGTGGACGCGCAGGGCACGCCCCTGTGCACCTACCGCAAGACGCATCTTTTCGGGAACGTGGACGCCAGCCAGTTTTCCGCCGGAGAGCACCGGAGCGCCGTGGTCACCCTGAACGGCTGGCGCGTCGCGCTCGCCATCTGCTTCGACATCGAGTTTCCCGAACTCGCCCGTGCCAGCGCCCGCGACGGGGCCGAGGCGCTGCTGGTGCCCACCGCCAACATGGCGCCCTACCTGTCGGTGCCGAACCGCCTCGTGCCCGCAAGGGCCGAAGAGAACGGCATCTTCGTCGCCTATGCCAACTACATCGGTCACGAGGGTGATTTCGACTATTGCGGCCTGTCGTGCATCTGTGACCCGGCGGGCGCCGACCTTGCCCGTGCCGGCACCGGTGAAGAGCTGGTGGCCGCTTCGCTTGACCGCGCCCGCATCGCGCAGGTACGGCAGGGCGTGAACTACCTGGCGGATCTTCGGCCCGAGATCTACCATCCCGCCCCCAAGGACGACTGACCCCATGCAACACCCCGACAGACCCGCACCCGAAGTCACCGCCTTCGGTCCCGATTTCACCTTTGCCTACGAACAGTGGATCACCCACCCCGACGGTATCGGATCGATCCCCGCGGAAAGCCACGGCAGAAAGGTCGCGATCATCGGCGCCGGGATCGCCGGCATGGTCTGCGCCTACGAGTTGATGAAGCTCGGCCTGCATCCGGTCGTCTACGAGGCGGGGCAGCTTGGCGGACGCCTCCGCAGCCAGGCCTTCGACGGTGCCGACGGCGCCATCGCGGAACTGGGCGGCATGCGCTTCCCGATCTCCTCCACCGCCTTCTATCACTACGTCGATACGCTGGGCATCGACTCGCGCCCCTTTCCGAACCCGCTGACCGCCGCCGCGGGTTCCACCGTAATCGACCTTGCGGGTGAAACGCTCTACGCCGAAACTCTCGATGACCTGCCCCCGCTCTACCGCGAGGTGAGCGACGCCTACGACCGGGCGCTCGAGGACCACGTGCAGTTTTCTGCCCTGCGTGCCGCGGTGCGTGACCGTGACGCCGCCCGCGTCAAGGAATTGTGGAACCCCATCGTGCGCGACTGGGACGACCGCAGCTTCTACGACTTCATCGCGTCCTCCGACGCCTTCCGCCGCCTGACCTTCCGCCACCGCGAGGTGTTCGGCCAGGTCGGTTTCGGCACCGGCGGCTGGGACAGCGACTTTGCCAACACCATGCTTGAAATCCTGCGGGTCAACCTTCTGGGCTTCGACGACGACCAGCGGTACATGGTGGGGGGCGTGCAGCAGGTGCCAAGGGGCCTGTGGACCCGCCAGCCCGACCGCATGGTCCATTGGCCCGAGGGCACATCCCTGCAGAAACTGCACGGCGGATCCACCCTGCCCGGCGTCGTCGCCGTGCACCGCGAAGGCGATGAAGGCCCCTTTGTCCTGCGCGACCGGTGGGGCCGCACCGAACGCTATGACGCGGTCATCAGCACCTGCCAAAGCTGGGTTCTCAGCACCGCCATGGACTTCGACGAACGTCTGCTCAGCCAGAACATGTGGATGGCGCTCGACCGCACCCGCTACATGCAGTCGTCCAAGACCTTCGTGATGGTCGACCGGCCCTTCTGGCGCGACCGCGACCCGGCCACCGGGCAGGAGCGGATGAGCGTGACCCTGACGGACCGCATGACCCGCGGGACCTACTTCTTCGAAAACGGTCCGGACGAGCCCGCCGTCATCTGCCTGACCTATTCGTGGATGTCGGACGCGCTCAAGATGGAGCCGCTGTCGGTGAACCGCCGGGTGGAACTGGCGCTCGACGTGCTGCGCAAGATCTACCCGCACGTGGACATCGCCAGCCATATCGTCGGCGACCCGATCACCGTGAGCTGGGAAAGCGACGAGAATTTCCTCGGCGCCTTCAAGGGCGCGCTGCCCGGCCACTATCGTTACAACTACCGGATGTTCGGACACTTCATGCAGGCGGACCTGCCACCGCAGGAACGGGGCGTCTTCCTCGCCGGCGATGGCGTCAGCTGGACCCCCGCATGGGTCGAGGGTGCCGTGCAGACCGCGCTCAACGCGGTCTGGGGCGTGATGACCCACATGGGCGGCAAGACCCACGCCGGAAACCCCGGTCCGGGCGATCTGTACCCGGAACACGGGCCGGTCGACCTCGGCGACTGATCCGCAGGGCGCCGCCGAAAAAGCCGTCAGACTTCGGCGTGCCAAAGTTCGATATAGACGCGTTCCTCGTCGTCGGAAGGCGCGTAGGCGGTGCCGAACAGGACCATGTCGCCAAGGTGCGCCATCGCGCCCTCGGGCACTTCCAGTTCGGCACGCGTGCGCCCGTGAAAGCTGCCGTCTTTCTGCGGCACCATGCGCCCGGCGTTCTGCACCATGACAAGGGTTCCGTCATCGAGCCTCATGAAATAGCGGGCCTCGATTTCGTAGGTGCCGTCGGCCAGACGGCGTGCAAAGTCGGCACCACCGGGCAGGATGGTGGCCTGCCACCCTGCCCCCACGGCGGCGCCCCCCGTGATCGGAAAGATCGCCCGCCCCGTCCCCCTGCTGGTGTCGAATTCCATCGCCGGACCGATTTCGGCGCGGATCGAACAGACCCGTGTCAGCCGGGGCATGCCGGGCGACAGCGGCGCACCCAGCGTTGTCATGTCGGGGCACTCAACGCTCATGGAGGTTCCTTTCATCGAACAGGGTCAGGCCTTGCGTCCCGCCGCGACGGTGAGCGGCGGTTCGTCTTGATGCACGCCCTGCCGTCCTCGGTCAAGGCTCGGGCGAATTGCCAAAAGGCACCGGATTTCGCCGACCGATTTGGCATGTCCAGATGCAACGCGGCCACGCCTGTCCGGCTTCGGGAAATCCCGATTGACGTTGCGTTCCGATCCGGGCGAATAACAGATTGTGTATCTGGTAATCAGTTAAGTCGTTTCACCGAAAACAGCAGAATTCGTCGATATCGCATCTATCGGTGAACGAACTTGATGAGGATCCAACACGGGAATGCACGGTTTTTTCCAAGCGGCGCTTGTTTCCGCGCTTTCAATACTGCCCGCATTCGGTTTTGCGCAGACGGTCCTGTCGGTCACGAATTCGGACGTCACCACCACCTACACGCTCGAGGAATTGCTCGAGATGCCGCAGACGACGGTCGTGACACGCAACGATTACGTTGACGGGCCCACGACGTTCCGGGGGCCGAGCCTGCGTTCGATCCTCACGGAAACCGAGATCCCCCGCGATGCCACCCTGCACATGGTGGCGCTCAACGATTTCATGGCTGAATTGCCCGCCGAAGACGCCTTCGCCTACGATGTCATTCTGGCGGTGCTCCGCGATGGCGAGAAAATGTCGGTCCGGGACAAGGGGCCGATCTGGGTCATCTATCCGATGGACGATGATCCGGAACTGACGGACGATTTGTACAACGGGCGGCTGATCTGGCAGCTCAAGAGCATTTCGGCCAAGTGAGCCGGCGCATCGGATATGTACGTTTCCTGTTTCTGGCCGTTTTCGTAGGAACCGTCCTTTTCAGTATCGGCGTGATCTACAAGCTCGACGGTCGCGTCAGAAGCATCCAGACAGCCGAGCAAAGCGATCCGCTCTGGATCGGATCGCACCTGCAATTCGAACTGCTGCGGCTGGAGAACGCCCTTGGCCAGGTCGCGCTTGGCCAAACCCCCGCGACGGATGCGGTGCTGCGCCTCGACATCGCCTGGAGCCGGATATTCGTCCTGCAGGAAGGCAAACTCGGCCGCCTGCTGGCGGATTTCCGGCTGGACCAGAGCGTCCTGACCGACCTGGAAGAGACGTTCATCGACATCGAGCCGCAGATCAAGGCGCTTGGCGCCCCCGGCCTGACCGATGACGCGCGACGCGAGAACGCCGCGGCCATCCTCGGCAGGCTGGATGGTTTCGACCTCGCGGTGCGGCAGTTTCTGCTGCACCTTGCCGAGGCAAAGAGCGAGACCATGGCGGAATTCAGGTCGGGTTTGCTGTCCCTGTCCCGCGGCGTCGGCTATCTGGGCATCGCCATCATCACCCTTGTCGGCTTCTTCATGCTGCTTCTGCTGATCGAGCTCAGGCTCGCCAGAAACAACGAAGATGACATGCGCATGCTCGCCAGGGAAGCGACCTCGGCCTCGCGGATGAAGATGAATTTCATGAGCGTGGTAAGTCACGAGCTTCGCACCCCGCTGACGTCGATCCTCGGCGGGCTTTCCCTGCTCAAGGCGCGGCTTGGCCAGACGGTCGACGATCCAGCCGTTTTCAAACTGCTCGACGTGGCCAGCCGCAATGGTGACCGGCTTCTTGCGCTGGTGAACGACATTCTGGATGCCCAGGCACTCGACGAGGGCAAAGTCTCGCTGGACCGCGGCACCGTGGATCTGAACGATCTCGTCATCACGGCAGTGGAAGGATGCCAGGATTACGCCGAGCGATTCGGGGTGACCTATGACACGGACCTGGCCGATGGCCGCCCGGTCGCCTTCACGGACAGTTCGCGGATGACGCAGGTGCTGGTCAATCTCTTGTCCAACGCGGCAAAATTCTCGAGGTCCGGAGATGTCGTCGAGGTCTCGGTCAGGCAGCACGATCACACCGCCCGCATAGAGGTCACGGACCACGGCATCGGCATTCCGGCCGACCGGATGGACGGGATCTTTTCGCCCTTCCACCAGGTCAATCCCGGCAGCTCTTCAGGCACCAAGAGCAGCGGCCTCGGTCTGAGCATCACCAAACAGCTGATCGAACTGCTCGGCGGCCGAATCGGCTTCGCCTCGGTCGAGGGGGAAGGATCGTCCTTCTGGATCGAGCTGGAGCTGGTGGCGGACCACGGCGGTCATTAGCGCGGCACTGCCGCGGCTTCGACGCCTTTGCGTGGAATCCGGTCTGCGGCGCGGAAACGATCGGAAAGCACCGTGGCGGCGACGTTGAACAACAGGAATATCGGCGAGGCGCACAAGGCCGCGCCGGAGGCCGAAGCGCGGGCGAGCGGCCTGTCGATCTCAGACCTGGTTTCGGGCTTCCGATAACTGGAGATCTCCCGGTGCGCCGGCACGCCAGCCGAATCTCCGCATGACCGCGGCCATGGCTGGCGCGCGCCCTGCCACGGGATTCGCCGGACAGGTCGCAGATCCCGCCTGACAGCCCCGTTGCGCCATATCGGAATGAGGTACGAGACGGCGTCGCGCAGTTTCCCCACTATGATCAGGCTGGCATCGGTCAGGCTATGGACCGAATTTTTCCGGGCCGCCCGCCCAAAAATGCATTTAATCGAAAAAGGGGGTTGCAGGTCCGGCGCGCTGTCTCTAAATGACGCCCTCACCGGCGGCGCTGAGATGCACCGACGGGGCGCCAGACGGGCCGGACGGAAGCGGAGACGCGGTCGGAGGGTAACGAGGCGGATAAGAAAATCAGAGGTAAGCGAGGCGGGGCGCGCCATGAAGTTAGGGCGCATCTCATTTCGTTTTGTCTCTACGCTCTTTGAAATTGATAGTATCTGAAGAGATATGTGGGCGGTTTGGTTCATTCGATGGATCAACGTCTGTATATCGCGCTCTTAGGCTTCGGCCGATGATGGAGTGTCAGCTTCACTGTTTGTACGGCTTTCGCTACTTTGTAGCTGAAGCACGCAAACAGAGACTGTTCTGCATCTTTCAGTAATGGATGCAGGACGATGTGCAGAGGTTCGACGTCAAGGATATGCTGGTAACAGCATTTCAACTTGAGAGTTTGATCCTGGCTCAGAACGAACGCTGGCGGCAGGCCTAACACATGCAAGTCGAGCGCACCTTCGGGTGAGCGGCGGACGGGTTAGTAACGCGTGGGAACGTACCCTTCTCTACGGAATAGCCATTGGAAACGATGAGTAATACCGTATACGCCCTTCGGGGGAAAGATTTATCGGAGAAGGATCGGCCCGCGTTAGATTAGATAGTTGGTGGGGTAATGGCCTACCAAGTCTACGATCTATAGCTGGTTTTAGAGGATGATCAGCAACACTGGGACTGAGACACGGCCCAGACTCCTACGGGAGGCAGCAGTGGGGAATCTTAGACAATGGGCGAAAGCCTGATCTAGCCATGCCGCGTGTGTGATGAAGGCCCTAGGGTCGTAAAGCACTTTCGCCAGGGATGATAATGACAGTACCTGGTAAAGAAACCCCGGCTAACTCCGTGCCAGCAGCCGCGGTAATACGGAGGGGGTTAGCGTTGTTCGGAATTACTGGGCGTAAAGCGCACGTAGGCGGATCAGAAAGTTGGGGGTGAAATCCCAGGGCTCAACCCTGGAACTGCCTTCAAAACTCCTGGTCTAGAGTTCGAGAGAGGTGAGTGGAATTCCAAGTGTAGAGGTGAAATTCGTAGATATTTGGAGGAACACCAGTGGCGAAGGCGGCTCACTGGCTCGATACTGACGCTGAGGTGCGAAAGTGTGGGGAGCAAACAGGATTAGATACCCTGGTAGTCCACACCGTAAACGATGAATGCCAGTCGTCGGGCAGTATACTGTTCGGTGACACACCTAACGGATTAAGCATTCCGCCTGGGGAGTACGGTCGCAAGATTAAAACTCAAAGGAATTGACGGGGGCCCGCACAAGCGGTGGAGCATGTGGTTTAATTCGAAGCAACGCGCAGAACCTTACCAACCCTTGACATCCTGTGCCACTCCGAGAGATCGGACGTTCCCTTCGGGGACGCAGTGACAGGTGCTGCATGGCTGTCGTCAGCTCGTGTCGTGAGATGTTCGGTTAAGTCCGGCAACGAGCGCAACCCACATCTTTAGTTGCCAGCAGTTCGGCTGGGCACTCTAAAGAAACTGCCCGTGATAAGCGGGAGGAAGGTGTGGATGACGTCAAGTCCTCATGGCCCTTACGGGTTGGGCTACACACGTGCTACAATGGTAGTGACAATGGGTTAATCCCAAAAAGCTATCTCAGTTCGGATTGGGGTCTGCAACTCGACCCCATGAAGTCGGAATCGCTAGTAATCGCGTAACAGCATGACGCGGTGAATACGTTCCCGGGCCTTGTACACACCGCCCGTCACACCATGGGAGTTGGTTCTACCCGACGACGCTGCGCTAACCTTCGGGAGGCAGGCGGCCACGGTAGGATCAGCGACTGGGGTGAAGTCGTAACAAGGTAGCCGTAGGGGAACCTGCGGCTGGATCACCTCCTTTCTAAGGATTTTCCTGGCATCATCGAGCTCGCTCATGATCGTGGAAAACTTAGCAGGACAGTAATCAAAACTGTCCATATCAGGGCATCAACAGATGTCCCTCAGGACCGAGCCGTCCTCATATCTCTTCAGAATTTGAACACGGGGTTACCACCCGTTTGGGTCGGTAGCTCAGGTGGTTAGAGCGCACGCCTGATAAGCGTGAGGTCGGAGGTTCAAGTCCTCCTCGACCCACCAAGCGATTTTCGCCTGTGGCGAACACGCGTTGTCTTGGCAGTGCATTCGCATCGCGAATGTCACGAGAACGACGTCGTACCGCTGACACCCAGAATTGCAAATGGGTGCCGCTCCCGGGACTTTCCTATGGAAGCCCCTGCCGCGCACGCCCACAATTCTGGTCAGAATTGTGGGGCCTTAGCTCAGCTGGGAGAGCGCCTGATTTGCATTCAGGAGGTCAGGAGTTCGATCCTCCTAGGCTCCACCATTTCTTCTTGTTCCCCGATGGCCTCGACGGCTAGAAGGAGGCATGAAGATATGTGCGATCACAATGGTTTACCGAGATTACTGGGCGTTATCGCAATGGTACGCACATTATTCACGGCACCTTGGTTCGGAACACCTGTTCATTGTGGCACATGGATCCGACCCAAAGATCGCCGCGCTTTGCCCCCGGGCGAACGTGTTGGCGGTACCGAGATCGGATCTCGCCGGGTTCGACAGGATGCGGGGGCAGATGCTCAACAGCATCCAGGACGGATTGGGTGTCATCTATGATTGGGTGATCAGAACGGACGCCGATGAGCTGATCTGTCTTGATCCCGCGCATCATGCCTCGTTCGCAACCTTGTTCAGGTCGCATCGTCGATCCAACGCCCTGTTCGCCCTCGGGCTGAACATCGCCGAGGACATCGAGGATGGCACGATGAAGGCTACGGATGCCGCGCTGACCAAGCGCAGCAATGCGGTTTTCTCCGGCCATTACAGCAAGGCCTGGGCAGTTCGGCGTGGGACGCACCTGGTCCGCCATGGCATCAACCTCGCAAAAGATGCTGCAATGGTCATGCCCGAGGGGGTCTACCTGGCGCATCTGAAGTACGCCAGCATCGACGCCCTGACAGAGGCAAACCTGCATCGCTCTGAGATCGCCTCCGGCAAGGAGGATGGCCTGCCCGGCAAAGCCTGGCTGCACGCTGACAAGGATGCCCAGAAGTTCTTTGACACGTTTCATGCCGCACCAGTGGTGGATTGGAACGCTGCGAAAGCAGATGCATACGCGAAGATCGCGCATGATCCGGTCGCTGAAGCATCGCAAAAGGTGCTCAGGGCGCGGTCGGTGACTTTCGACAGCCGAACGGTTCTGCCTGACTGGTTCAAATACTGCTGATTAGATCAGCAAGCGCGCCACGGCGTGTTTGCTCGTCCAATCGGACGTGCTGACAATTCCGGAAGGGATTGCAGCGAATTGACATCGTAAAGAGAGATACAATAACAACACTGTTTGGTTGTCCCGAGTATGGGAATGACCTCGGTTTGGTGCTGCGGGCTTCGGTCCGGAGCGAGCGTTTGCAAGGCTGTTTCCTCGGCCGACCAGACGTATGCCTTCCGAAACGAACGTGTTGTCCAAGTCAAGTACACTAACCAGAGGCATGACGCTGCACCCTGCACGGGCTGCGGCTATCAGCGTGTCTCATTGTCCGGGCGCACGCCCGGGCGGGAAAGTATGCTTTTGAACCAGAATAAGGAGGGTCAGTTTCTTACCAGCTTCTGACCGTCGCGCAGGACGCAAGTCTTGCTTTTTCTGGATCAAATCAAGCGCGAAAAGGGCGTTTGGTGAATGCCTTGGCAGTAAGAGGCGATGAAAGACGTGATACTCTGCGATAAGCCATGGGGAGCCGAGAATAGGCCTTGATCCATGGATCTCTGAATGGGGCAACCCACCTGATACTGTGTTATTGTCACCCGCTTCGGCGGCGATCAATAATGCGGTGAAACAGGTATTTCTAGACTGAATACATAGGTTTAGAAAAGCAAACCCGGGGAACTGAAACATCTAAGTACCCGGAGGAAAGGAAATCAATTGATACTCCCCTAGTAGCGGCGAGCGAACGGGGACCAGCCGAGCCATGAGTGTGGTTAGAATGCGTTGGAATGCGCAACCAGAGTGGGTGATAGTCCCGTATAAGAAGCATGATTGGACGTATTAAGTAGGGCGGGACACGTGAAATCCTGTCTGAAGATCGGAGGACCACCTTCGAAGGCTAAGTACTCCTTACTGACCGATAGCGAACCAGTACCGTGAGGGAAAGGTGAAAAGCACCCCGACGAGGGGAGTGAAACAGTACCTGAAACCGAACGCCTACAATCAGTTGGAGGGGCTTTACGCCCTGACAGCGTACCTTTTGTATAATGGGTCATCGACTTGGTCTCACGAGCAAGCTTAAGCCGTTAGGTGTAGGCGCAGCGAAAGCGAGTCTTAATAGGGCGTCGAGTTCGTGGGATCAGACCCGAAACCGAGTGATCTAGGCATGGCCAGGTTGAAGATGAGGTAACACTTATTGGAGGACCGAACCCACATCCGTTGAAAAGGATCGGGATGAGCTGTGCCTAGGGGTGAAAGGCCAATCAAACTCGGAGATAGCTGGTTCTCTGCGAAATCTATTTAGGTAGAGCGTCATCCGAATACCCTCGGGGGTAGAGCACTGGATGGGTAATGGGGCCCCACAGGCTTACTGATCCTAACCAAACTCCGAATACCGAGGAGTACTAGATGGCAGACACACGGCGAATGCTAACGTCCGTCGTGAAGAGGGAAACAACCCTGACCTCCAGCTAAGGCCCCTAATTCATGGCTAAGTGGGAAAGCAGGTGAGACGGCCAAAACAACCAGGAGGTTGGCTTAGAAGCAGCCATCCTTTAAAGATAGCGTAACAGCTCACTGGTCTAATCAAGCTGTCTTGCGGCGAAGATGTAACGGGGCTCAAGCCATGAGCCGAAGCTGAGGATGCACTAGTTGCATGGTAGCAGAGCGTAGTGTGACATAATTCCATGTCTCCTTACTCCCCTCGGGGATATTGGAGACGCGGAGTTTTCTGTGAAGCCGGCGCGTGAGCGATCCGGTGGAGAGATCACTAGTGAGAATGATGACATGAGTAGCGACAAAGAGTGTGAGAGACACTCTCGCCGAAAGTCCAAGGGTTCCTGCTTAAAGCTAATCTGAGCAGGGTAAGCCGACCCCTAAGGCGAGGCCGAAAGGCGTAGTCGATGGGAACCAGGTTAATATTCCTGGGCCAGATGGAAGTGACGGATCTCGAGGGTAGTTCATCCTTACTGGATTGAATGGGCTGCTTAGAGGTCCCTGGAAATAGCTCCATCGCTAGATCGTACCCTAAACCGACACAGGTGGACTGGTAGAGAATACCAAGGCGCTTGAGAGAACTATGTTGAAGGAACTCGGCAAAATACCTCCGTAAGTTCGCGAGAAGGAGGCCCGGTTCCTAGGCAACTAGGGGCTGGGGGCACAAACCAGGGGGTGGCGACTGTTTATTAAAAACACAGGGCTCTGCGAAGTCGCAAGACGACGTATAGGGTCTGACGCCTGCCCGGTGCCTGAAGGTTAAAAGGAGGGGTGAGAGCTCTGAATTGAAGCCCAGGTAAACGGCGGCCGTAACTATAACGGTCCTAAGGTAGCGAAATTCCTTGTCGGGTAAGTTCCGACCTGCACGAATGGCGTAACGACTTCCCCGCTGTCTCCAACATAGACTCAGCGAAATTGAATTACCTGTCAAGATGCAGGTTTCCCGCGGTTAGACGGAAAGACCCCGTGCACCTTTACTACAGCTTCACACTGGCATTAGGCCGAACATGTGCAGGATAGGTGGTGGGCTTTGAAACCGGGACGCCAGTCTCGGTGGAGCCTCCCTTGAGATACCACCCTTGTTCTGCTTGATGTCTAACCGCGGTCCGTTATCCGGATCCGGGACCCTGTGTGGCGGGTAGTTTGACTGGGGCGGTCGCCTCCTAAATCGTAACGGAGGCGCGCGAAGGTTGGCTCAGAGCGGTCGGAAATCGCTCGTTGAGTGCAATGGCAGAAGCCAGCCTGACTGCGAGACTGACAAGTCGAGCAGAGTCGAAAGACGGCCATAGTGATCCGGTGGTCCCAAGTGGGAGGGCCATCGCTCAACGGATAAAAGGTACGCCGGGGATAACAGGCTGATACTGCCCAAGAGTCCATATCGACGGCAGTGTTTGGCACCTCGATGTCGGCTCATCTCATCCTGGGGCTGGAGCAGGTCCCAAGGGTACGGCTGTTCGCCGTTTAAAGAGGTACGTGAGCTGGGTTTAGAACGTCGTGAGACAGTTCGGTCCCTATCTTCCGTGGGTGTAGGATACTTGAGAGGAGTTGCCCCTAGTACGAGAGGACCGGGGTGAACGATCCACTGGTGGACCTGTTGTTGCGCCAGCAGCAGTGCAGGGTAGCTATGATCGGACAGGATAACCGCTGAAGGCATCTAAGCGGGAAGCCCCCCTCAAAACAAGGTATCCCTGAGAGCCGAGGTAGACCACCTCGTCGATAGGCCAGAGATGTAAGCGTGGTAACACGTTCAGTTGACTGGTACTAATTGCTCGATAGGCTTGATTTGATCCAGTAGAAGCGAGACTTCTGCTTATCAATCAAAAGCATACACATCATGTTACTGTGCATGACTTGGACACTCAGAGGATTTGTTTGGTTTGGTGATCATAGCGCGAGCAAAACACCTGGTCCCATCCCGAACCCAGCCGTTAAGTGCCGTAGCGCCGATGGTACTGCGTCTCAAGACGTGGGAGAGTAGGTCATCGCCAAACCTAACAAGTCCTCTGATCCGTATCTCTCTTCGATGACACCCCATACCTCCTCACAACACCGCACCCCAAGTACAGACCCGTCGGCGCAGCTGCTCGCCAAGCGTATCCGCTGACCCGGTTCTGCGATCAGGCAGATGCCGCGTGGGGCAGAATATAAGGGATGCCCTCGACCGGCGGGCTTGAGACCCGCAGGGCGCAGCCATAGGCGCGTGAAAGGACATCACCGGTCAGCACTTCATGCAGAAGACCCCCTCATGTCGAAGAGTGATCCGCCAGATCAACGACCGCTTTGATCCGGATCTCTTCAGCATCCGGCAGTCTGCCATCACGCGCCGTCCGGCAGGATGCCCTTTGCGATCGTGTTGCGCTGGATTTCACTGGTGCCGGTGACGATGCGGAACATGCGCAGCTTCCGGAAGATTGCCTCGACCGGGCTGCCCTTCAGTGTGCCGACGCCACCGTGCACCTGCATCGCGGTATCCGCCACCCGAAAGCCTGCCTCGCCCGCGTAGAGCTTGCAGATGGAAGCCTGCGTGCGGATGTCCTGCCCCGCCTCGAGCCGGCGGGCGGCGTCGTACATCATCGACCGCCCCGCGTAGGTTTCCGTCGCCATGTCGGCCAGCATGTGCCGGATCGCCTGAAAGGCCGCGATGGGCTTGCCGAACTGCCTGCGCCCGCTCGCCCGCTCGATGGAAAGCGCCAGCGCCAGCCGCGCCGATCCCCAGATGGTCGAACAATGGATCAGCCGGTTCACGTTGATCCGCGCCATGCCCAGCCCGAACCCGCGGCCTTCCTCGCCGATCAGGTTCTCTGGCGGCACATGTACGTCCTCGAAGGTCAGGTCGGCGTGATCGCCCCGGCCGGTCAGCACCTCGTAGTCGCTGTCGCGCGAGGCGCCGGGCGCGCGCAGGTCGACGAAGAAAGCGGAGATGCCGCGCGGACCGGCCTCGGGGTCCGTCACAGCGAGCACGATCGCGAGATCGGCATAGGCGCCGCCCGAGATGAAGCGCTTCGTGCCATTGAGCTTCCATCCGTTGCCGGATCTCTTGGCCGTCGTGCGGATGGCGCCCGCGTCCGACCCCGCGTCGGCCTCTGTAAGGGCAAAGCAGATCGCCTTGTCGGCGGCGCAGACGGGATCGAGGAAATGCGCGACCTGATGCGGCGAGGCCACCTTGAACATGTGGCCGATGCGGGGCGGGCCGGACAGGTCGCCCATGACGTGCTGCGCTAGCGAGACACCCGAGAGGATCGCCGCCTCGCGTACCGCCAGCATGTCGGCCAGCGACAGACCCTGCCCGCCCAGCTCCTCGGGCAGCAGGTAGCTGTAGAAGCCGCGCTCGGCCGAAAGCTTCCAGACCTGACGCAGTTGCGCTTCGCTGGCGTGATCGCCCCAGCGTATCCCCTCGCGGGCCTCGAAATCCGCGATGTCGTCCAGCAGGAAATCCACCAGCGCGGCGGCGGCGGCGCGCGCCTTGTCCGACCCCTGGAAATCGGCGAGGGCCCGGTCCCTGCCCTGCCCGGTTGTGTCCGTATCCGTCATGCTCACACCAGCCTTTCCGCGTCTTTCCAGTAGCCGTCACGCACCTGCCGCCTGACAATCTTGCCGTTGGGATTGCTGTCACTGTACCCTAATTAATCAGATTCTGCGGATTGGAAGCGTTTTCGGCAGATTCTGTACCCTTAATTGCAATATATCCACAGGGCGCTGCGTCAGTGGCTGACACAGCTTTGGCGCTTCCAGATTGCATCGGCTCGTGCCAGAAGCGCTTGACGATCTGCATCGGCACCGAGCTCGGAGATGGCCTGACGGGCAGCGTCTAGGGCCTGCGCAGACGTCTTTTTGGGCGACGTCGCCCTGGCAGATCGGTCAACGGGACTGCTTTCCTGCCGACGTCTTCGCGGAAGTCGCATATCGAGGTTCATCGACAGCTTGCGCACCTTCTCAATCAAACGTCTGCGCTGAGGAAAGGCGCGTCGGAGATCCCAGAATGCTTGTTCATTTCCGCGCAGCAAGATGGCCACTCCCAATAATGGACGGGCTGAGCAGACATCGACAGCTGCGAGTGCTATTGACCGCTCCAGTTGACACCGCGACGTGAGTGGCACGCTGTATACCAACTCAAGTACTTGTAAGAGGCACAGCGTATGGCTGATCCGCTGCATGTGCCTCAGATCGGCGGCGGCAACCGCCGTCTTCAGCAATGCCGCGCCCCGAGCGGCGCGGACACGTAGCCTGTTTGATAGACCATCGGCCGGATGCCTCGCCACAAGAGGTCGACCACAGTTTTCGCAAGTCAGCGACCAGGCGAAGCGCCAGTGGCGCAGGACCAGTCCCGAGGTTTGTTTCGAGCAGTTTGCGCAACTTTGGAAGTCATCGCTAGATACGCATTGAGCGGGATGATGCGTCGTGTCCGGGAGGGTCATGGCCGCGATCTCATCCCGGGTCTGCTGAACCGCCGGACATAGCCGAGCCCAGTTCACATGCCCAAGGTCACCCGCATGCTCCGGCACCCTGCCCTGCCCCAAACCGAGATAGCCGCAAAGCTCTTCGACGGAACAATGATTGGCCCGGGCCAACCGCCCGATCCAGCTCGAGAGAAGCTCGTCGGATACCGGTGGCGGTCGACGCGGCAATGGGTTCACGGTCACCCGAACTCCGCGATGGGTTGGCGCGGAATGCTCCAAGCATGCTTCGCCCATACCGGCTGCCAGGCCTGAACGGCCTCATCGGTGATCCGCTCCTCACCCGTCTCGATCGCATCGATGGCCAAGGACTTGATCATGATGAACACACGCGCGAGGTCACACCGCCCGTCACTTTCAGGATTGTCCGAAGCGACGCAACCGTGAGGCCCGACCGCTGCTCAAGTGCCATCGCGGCAATCAGCGTTTGGATGAGCCGAGAGAACTCCACGTCGTCCTCCCAGAGCGGCAGGTAGTGTTCGTCCAGGCGACGGGCCAGTTGGTCGTCACCGCGGACGGCCTCGAGCGCTTCGTTGACACCGAAAACGACAAGCGAGGCACAGAGATCGTTGGCCAAGAACCGCAGCATGTTCAGGAACCGGCGTTGCTCCCGGTAACTACCGGCAAGCAGATTGTGCACCTCGTCGATCATCAGCATCTTCAGGTCCATATCCCGAAGATGACTGAGCGCGCGGACCTCAAGTTCGGACACGGTATGCCGCCCCCACATCGGCGCCCCGATCGTCGAAAGGATGTGCTGGTAGAAGCGTCGCTCGTCCGGCGCTGGCGGCGCCTGAACCAGCAGGATGGGGGTCTTCGTGATGCCCAGTTCTGCGTTGTACTGCGTCGGATACTTGCTGGCCATGCGCTTGGCGATCATCGTCTTGCCAATACCGGAACTGCCATAGACCATCAGGCCAGGCATCCGGCTCTGCTGCGGCATTTCCATCAGGGACGTCAATCGGTTGAGAACAATCGTGGCACGGTCGAATGCGATCCAATGATCGCTGCGGATGCGGTCAATTCTTTCTTCTGGGGTCATCAAACTCTTCAATCGGATAAGTGGGGAGGTCTGGGTTACCAGTGTCGATGGCGAACATTTCTCGGGACGGATCGCGGCGCGGCTGGTGCTTGGGAAGCCGCGTCTCGCGTTCGCTCTCCAGACGGGCGGTCCTTGTCTTCTGACGCGCCGCCTCGGCCAGTCGTCTCTGCGCGTCGATCACCTGGAACAAGGCCTTCTCGTTGATCCGACCGCCATGCCTGTCTTGCCATTCCTTCCGCGCCCGACGACTTTCCCAAAGCGATATCCGAGGGTGGCTCAGATCCCGATACCGAGCCGGGATCATGCGGCCATCATTGACGAGAACCCAGACCTGCGACAGGTCCCGCGGGTCGTACTTCACCTGCACCTTGCCGCTGCCCCGTCCGACCAACGACGCGAAGGCATCACTCCAGTAGTGCACCCCAAAGAGAGTGATCCCAGTGCGCCCGAGCTGGCGCAACTCAAAAGGCAGGAAGCTTGTCCGGAAGGCTTCGACATCGACAACCTGCCGCCCCGCAGTGTCTCCGCCCAAGTCAGCCCAAGCGGCCAGCGGCGTTCGCCCGAGGGCTTCGTGGCGGGTATTGTGGTAGCGGCAAATCTCCAGATGAAGCCAGTCCTCGAACTCGGCCAGGGTCAGAGCCGCATGTTTCTCGCTGTCATAATCGCCCTTCTCGGCAGCGGAGGATTGCGTGGTCCCGGGCAAAACATGAACAGCCCCCATGGCCGTTCCGATCAAACGTTCGATATGACCTCCGAAGTGCGTTGCACCAGGCGGGCGGTACTCGACGGCAATGCCCCAATCTTCGCAGGCCGATGAGAAGGCGTCGCTGTGGAACTCCTGCGCGTTATCGACATGGATCGCCTTCGGGATGCCGGATGTCGGCCAGACCAATTCTTCCAGCTTCCCTGGGACGTGGATCGATTTCCGACGCACACAATGATCGAGGCAGAGCGCGATCGAAAGAACTGATGGTGCATCAAAGCTGACGAAGACCCCGAGAACGATCCGGGTTGCAACATCGATGGCTACCGTCAAATATGGGCGCGCAAGCGGTCGCCGATCCACGTGATCGACCAAAATGATGTCGGCCAAGGTGTGATCGATCTGAACAATTTCCAGTGGCGTTCCAACCGCAAGCCGGCCCGGACGTGCCGCAAAAGTCTTGTTCGCCTCCTTGGCACCACGGCGCTTTCTAACAATCTCTTTCTCGTCCATTGCATCGAGCCGAGCTTTCAGCGTTTTTCGTGCCGGTGGCTGGAAGCCCTTTGCCTCGCATTCCGAACGGATCTCACGCCAAATTCGCAGAAAGCTGGAGCGTTCGCGGACCAGATAATAGCGCCGTAGGCGTTCATCGATGAGGTCTTCGACTTCTCGCGCGATCCGTTTCGACCCCGGTTTCGGCCCCCGGCGACTGAGTTCCAGTGCTGCGGCCCGCCCATCGTTCTCGCGCAAACGGCGGTAAAGCGACCAGGTGTGGCTCTTCGCCAAACCTAGTTCCCAAGCAGCATCTCCGATTGCCGCACTGATCGGCTCACCCTTCTTCTCAAGTTCCAGGATCGGACGGAGGACTGCTGCTCGATGTTTTGCAAGACGCTCGCTGACCACGCCAATCCCTGCCCTATTCCTGTCAGCACTTATCCACAGAACTGACCGTATGCTAATAAAGGGTACAGTATGGCAATTAACGGTACAATATGAAAATTAAGGGTACATCGTGCCGCTGAAAACAAACGATAATTTTAAAGGCAATTCTGATTAATGAGGGTACAGTGACAGGAGCGCGCTATCTCGCGGCACAGCTCAACACCTTTGATGGCAACATCATCAACGCGCTTGCGGCCTATAACGCCGGCCCGGGTCGCGTGATCGAATACGGTGGTGTGCCGCCCTTCAAGGAAACCCGGCACTACGTCACGGTCATCCCGGAGCGCTACAACCTCTACCTGGCGCGGATCGGCGGGATCGAAGCGCTTGGTACGATCGACCCTGCCCTCCTGGCCAATGCCAATCTCTCGCTCACCGGCCATGGCGCCGCCTTCTATGGCAACAACGCGCCCGCCGCGATCCAGCAAGCCGCGCTGCGCATCCAGGACATCGTCACCCGCGTCGGCAGCACGTCGGATGTTCAGGAGAGCATGGCGCTCAACACCTATGCCCGCTCAGAGCTGGTCCGTCTGATAGCTGCGCGCATTCGACTGAAGGCAGCGCGCACACAGCCCCTCACCGCGGCCCAGCTCGCCCAAGCCGCCGCCCACATGGCCGAGGGCAATTACATGGAATTCACATTGGAGGATTTGGATTGATGTTTTGGTCACGTCGTTTCCCGCAGTTTCTGCGCAGTGCGTCACTTGTCAGCACCATCGCGATTGGCAGCTGTTTCTTCACCAGCACTCCGGGCCAGGCCCAGGGTGTGCCGGTCGTCGACACCCAGAACATCACCCAGAATATCCAGCAGCTTCGGCAGATGATCGAAGATGAAATCCTGCAGAACGAGCAGCTCACGCAACTTCGCGAACAGCTGGCCACACTCAGGGATCAACTCGCGGAGCTGCAACGCACCTATGAGGCGCTGACACGCCTCGCCGAGCTACCCGAGATTATCCGAACTCAGATGGAAGAGGAGCTGAACGGTCTCCTTGATCGGGAGTTCGGGGACATCATCGCAACCATCGAAGCAATCAAGACCGGCGACTTCTCCAGGCTCACAGGCTCCGGGGCCAGCAAGATCGAAACCCAGATGGACCGGGTGCTGGCCGATCTCGGCTTCGATGATGATACGCTCCGCGAGATGGCCACCAGCGGCAATGCAAGCGCCAACCGTATCGCGACGCAGGCGACCACCGGCGCCCTGGTCTCGGCCGCGGCCCAGAACAGCTACGACGATGCCGGGCAATCACTCGAGCGCGTTGATCGGCTCGTGGGCCTCATCGACGACATGGATGAGCTCAAGGAAAGCGTCGATCTCAACACCCGCGTCACGGCAGAGCTGGCCATCGCGCTTGTGGCCATGTGGCAGCTTGAAGCGGTGCAGACGGTGGGCGATGGCACCGGCGGTGTGATCGACGCCGCCACCATCGCCGAGGAGCAGCGCTTCATGGAGTTCACCCTCCCCACCCTACGTGCGGACTAATTCGAAACGTCAAAAGGATGACGAGTTTGGACGAAGAAACGGCCATCATCGAAGAAGAACTGGTCTACGGCGCCCTGCGCCGGGAACGGCTCTGGCAACGCCTCGGACTCCTGGGGCTGATCTTCGGCATCCTTGGCTGCCTCGGTGCTGCCGCGGTTGCGATCCTCGATGTGGATCCGCCACCCGTCGTCGTGCCCTACGATCCCAACACCGGCTTTGCTCTGCCCGAGGCCTCAGTTGGCGCCACCACCGTCACGGAAAACCAGGCCATCATCGAGGCGGAGGTCTTCCGCTATGTGACCGATCGTGAGGTCTATAACCAGCTCGACAATGATGTGCGCATCAGAAGCGTGCTGCGACGCTCGGACGGAGCCGCGCAGGCCTCTTTGCGCCAAATCTGGAACTCGGCGAACGCGCAATACCCGCCGACCGTCTATGGACCGAACGCAAGGCTTGAGGTCGAGATCCTCAGCATCAATCGGATCGGCAACAACCGGGCGAGCGTTCGGTTGCGCAAACGCCTGACCTCCATCAATGGCGTTCAGGCTGGGCTGTTCACGGCGACGATGCTCTTCGAGTTCCGCCCCGAGACCCGCCGCACCATCGATGAGGTCTGGACCAACCCCTTTGGATTTACCGTCATCGAGTATTCGATCCGCTCGGACAGATTGGAGAACTGAATTTGCGCCCCTTGAGTTTCATTCTAGTACTGGCGGTTCTTGTCCCCACTCTTGCCTTAGCCGAAGCTATTCCGCGCGGCGGCCCAAAGGACCGGCGCGTGCGGATCGCAACCTACCAGGAGGGACAGGTCTACCGGCTCAGCGTTTCGTTGACCCATGTCACCACCATCGAGTTTGGCGAGGGTGAAAGCATCCGGTCGATCATCGCTGGCGATACGGAAGGCTTCGAGATCGACGGCGTGCCGGGCGGGCGGGCCTTCGCCATCAAGCCGCTGGCCCGCGGTGTGCACACCAACGTCACGGTCTACACCAATCGCCGCAGCTACTATTTCAACGTGAATGAGGCCTCGAGCCCGACCTTCTACGTGGTCCAGTTCCGCTACCCTCAGGACAACCGCCGGGCGGCGGGTGCGATCGCACGTGCGGCGCCGAACTACAATTACGGCGCCAGTGCGCGTTCCGAGTTCACCCCGACGCGGATCTGGGATGACGGGACCTTCACCTATTTTGCCTTCCCGCGAAACGCACCGGTGCCCGGCATCTTCCGCTATGCGAACGGCCGTGAGCGCACGGTGAACACCGCCGTCGTGGAAGATGGCGCCATCCGAGTCTCCGGCGTGAGCCGCCAATGGGTGCTGCGGCTCGGCGAGGAAGTGGTTTGCATCGAAGCGACGACACCCTCGGGAGCGGGCTCATGAGCGACAATAACGCCGATCTTGAACAGCGCCTCGCCGCCTTGGAACAGGGCAACCCACGTCATGGGCCCGTTCAGAGGCGTCGATCGCCACTGCTCGCACTCCTCATTGTTGGATTGATCCTCGCCGGTGGTGCGCTGCTCTACCTCGTGTCAACGCCCGAGGAAGAGATCGCCCTGCCAACGGCGACGCCAGACGAGTTCCAATCCGAAGGGGATGGCTTTGGCGAGATCGAACCCTTTGTCCCACCCCCTGCCCCCGAACCGGAAATTGTCGTGGTTACGCCCGACCCGGTCGAACCCAATGCCGAGCTGCTTGCCCAGATCAAAGCCCTCCAGACCCAGATCGAGGAACTGAAGACCGCGCCGGAACCCGTGGTCGAGGAAGACACGGCTGCCGCAGATGCCATCGATGCGCTGACCGCGCAGATCGCGGCCTTGCAGGCGGCGTCAGAGGGAGCACAGGAACAATTCCGAGAGGAGCTTGCCGCCCGCGACCGGGCGATGCAGCAGTTGCGTACGGACCTGGAACTGGCTCGACTCGAGGCCAGCAAACCAACCCCTGCCCCGCTGGGCCCCTCTGAGGATGAGCTTCGTGCCCGGGAGGCGGAGCGTTTAGCCCGCGAAGAAGAAGCTCGGCGCATGGCGGAACTGCAGCGCCGCGCGGATGAGGAACGTGCCTTCCAGGAACGTCGGATTGCTTCGCCGGTTATTGCATTTGGAGGAACTGGCGGTGCCAATACCGGCGAGACGGCACTTTCCGAGCGCAGCTTTGGCGAAGTGACGGATTTCGTGCAGAATGGTGCACTGCCCAGCACCGTGACCCAGGCCGAGGTGATCGCCAACCCCTCGAACACCGTCATCCAGGGCACGATGATCCAGGCCGTGATGGAAACCGCCCTCGACAGCTCCCTGCCCGGCCAAACCCGTGCCATCATCTCCGAAGATGTCTTCAGCTTTGATGGCACGCGGCTGCTGATCCCGCGCGGCTCGCGTCTCATCGGCCGTTACCGGTCCGGCATCGAGATATCGCAGCGCCGCGTCACCATCGCCTGGGACCGAATTATCCTGCCTGACAATCAATCCATCCAGATCAGTGCTTTCGGGGGCGATGAATTGGGCCGGTCCGGCGTGACCGGATTTGTCGACACACGCTTTGCCCAACGCTTCGGCTCGGCCGCGCTCATCTCGATCATCTCCGCAGCCCCAAGCGCTGCCGCAGCCCAGGTCGAAAATGAAACCACAGCCGAAGTGCTCGAGGACGTTGGCGATGATCTGGCTGATGCCACCGATTCCGTGATCGGCGAATACCTCTCCATCGGCCCGGTCATCCATATCGATCAGGGTGCGCGCGTCACCGTCATGGTAGATCGTGATCTGGAGATCTTCTGACCCATGACGCTCTCCTATCTCCAGGCCTCGCTCGACAAGCTGCGGGATGCCGCCCGCGATGATGTGATCGAGATTTGCATCAATCCCGACGGCACCTGCTGGGGAGAATTCCAAGGCGACCATTTCATGCGAGTGTTGGACCAACGCCTTTCCGCCACAGAAGTCAAAGACCTCGGCAACCAGATCGCGTCCTCTGCCAGCACGACCATGAGCAAGGACAAACCCATCGTCTCGGTCTCGATCACCTATCGCGACCGGCCCATCCGCGCCCAGGTGGTGACGCCACCCGCCGTGCTTTCGGGCATGTCAATCTCGCTGCGCTTCTTCTCGAGCCTGCCGCTGGATCGGATTGAACTGAAGTTCCTCTACGGCGAGGAGCGCAAGCTCGAAGAGTTGCGACAGGAGAAGAACCGCGCTCTACGGGAAGTGGTGACCGCGGAAGACATCAACGATGCGCTGAAATTCTGCGTCGACAACAAGCTCAACATGATCGTCTCCGGTGGCACCTCAACCGGCAAGACCGTCGCCGCGCGCAAGATCCTGTCCCATGTTGGCGACGAGGAGCGGATCGTTACCATCGAGGAGGCCGCCGAACTTCTGCCCTCCCAACCAAATGCGGTCACCCTGATCGCCAATCGCGATGCGGAGTTCCAGACCGCCGATGTGCTTCTGACGGCAACCCTTCGCATGCGGCCCGACCGGATCATCCTCGGCGAGGTGCGCGGCAAGGAGGCCATGACCTTCCTCGAGGCCATCAACACCGGTCACGGCGGCTCGATGACCACGCTTCATGCCGAGACGCCGCAACTCGCCGTGCAGCGCCTGGCCATTGCCGCGCTCAAGACCGAGATCCCAATGACCTACCAGGACATGGTCCAATACATCGAAAGCTCGATCGACGTGATCATTCAGGCTGGTCGCGAAGATGGCGCACGCGGCATCACCGAATTCTATCTCCCCGGGACCAACACAAGCGGAGGCACCATCAATGAAGCAGTTTGAATACGACATCCTGTTCTTCGAAGTGAGGAAACAGAAGGACTTTGGCGAGATGCGCCGCATCCTGAACGAACGAGGTGCGGAAGGCTGGGAGGTCATCACGGCTGAGGCGGGTGACTACGGCTACACGACCTTCGTGAAACGCGAGATCACCGAGACGTCGAAATGAGGAAGGTCATCACCGTTGCATGTTTGCTGGGGCTTTGTTACGCGACACCCGGAACGGCCGAGCGCAACCTGATCCCTACGCTCGACAACCAACCCGATGTTTGCTCGGAACAGCCCCTCGAGCCGGAGTGGATGCAAAACATCGAAATGCGGGAGTCCTACAAGCGTCTCCTGGTTCAGCAAATCTACCGGGCAGAAAGCATGCAACGCATTGTTGATGCGCAGAGCTGCGAATGCGCCACACGCTATCCGCCCTGGGAGGCGGTCGAAGGCGTCTTCTTCGAGCGCTACGCGGCTTCAGAGTATTGGGATGTCGTCGAGGCAACATCGGAATACCGCAAGCGGGCAAACGAACTTCGGCGTGAGGCAATGCCGATTTGTGAAGCCGAAGGCAACTGGTAACCGTTCATGAGCGTCGTCACCTACTTCGTAGAAACAGCTGAAGGCTATCTTGACACGGCCGCAGAGACACAATTCGGCGCAGTGGCCGCGACAGTTGGCACATTGCTGGTTGTCGGAACGACGCTTGTGGTCATCCTGGTCTGCATCAATATGATCTATCAGTACCGCGCCATGGATGGGCGCACTGCCTTCTGGTTGGCCGTGAAACTCGCCTTGATAGGTGTGTTTGCTACGAATTGGGTTCAGTTCAATGGGCTCGCTTCAGCCATTCTGAGCGGTATCGACAGTATCGCGGGATCGCTGGTCGCCTCCGTCGGTGGCGGCGCTCCGGGGCCTTCAGGAACCTTCGCCGAAGAATTCGATGACCTCATCGCGGCACTTGGCGACTATCTCAATGCCGCAGGGTCCGAACTGAATTGGATGGCGGGAGCACTCTTGGACACGCTCGGGGTCCTGCTACTTTCAATCCTCGGCGGCTTGGCTGCATTTATCGTCGTCGCGTCACGGTTGATGGTCGCGCTCCTGATTGGGATCGCGCCCGTCATGATCTTCCTTACCCTCTTCGAGGTGACCAAGGACTATTTCGCACGCTGGCTATCGGCACTCATCTCCTTCGCAATGTACCCGATCATCGTGGCGGGTGTCTTCGCAACGATCACCGGGGTTTCAAGGGCCCTACTCGCAGAACTCGGCGATCCCGAGGGCGCTTCAAACATAGGGGCGCTCATCCCGTTCTTCATGATGGTGCTCATGGCCAAAGGCTTCATCATCGCGACACCTTTTATCGTCCGATCCGTCTCCGGCAACATCATGATGCCGGCGCTTTCAGCCGGATTTGGCGGGAGCTACGCCTTCGCCCGTGGGCTTGCCGGGAGCCAGCAGGTCTACAACCGATATGCCATTGGCGGCGCGACGGGTGCAGAGTATGCGGCGCTAAGGGCAAGACAATTCTTGGGAGTTCAATCGCTGCCGGCGCGTCCGAACTCTGCTGGAGGTCCGACTCCACCCCCTTCCAACACCTCCTCCGACACTGGTACCCAGATGCTGGCGCAACTCGCAAGGCTCGGACGGCTGGGGCGTCGATAGTCAATGTCTGGGCTCAGTCGGCGCGCCGACATTCGCTGCTCCGCACGTGAATTTGCACGATGCGAACTTTACCGCCGTTGCCCATCCGGGAGTTCGCTGACGCAGCATTCCCTTGCAGGTGCGGCACATCCATCGCCGCGTTGTAGCCAATTTCGCCAAAGCGGTTACTACAAGCCAATCTACGGTGCGAATTTCAAACCGCCCTTTCGCCATAACCGGGACCGATCATCGTAAAGTGGGACGGAGCCGCCATTTGTCTATAGGTTTGTGCCTGCGCAAAAACAGACCTCCCGCAACAAGCACTTTACGGCGGCACAGTGTGTTTGCCCGAAACGGACGCCAAACCCTGTTGTGAAATGCTTTTTACAAGCTGATTTTTGTTACAAACCGTGGTGACTGGAAAGACGCAGGACGTTCCCGATTTCCTAGCGCAAACCACGAACAGCAGCTATCTTCTCATCCGAGATCTGGCTAACTTCGTGACGAATTCAGCTCTATTAGCCGAACGTGACGATCCCTATTCGAAACTCGGCAGTTGGAGGGTTGTATTTCGCCGGTACGACGGCGTCCTTTTCGAGAAATGCATGGAACACTCCTTCAGCTCAACGATCCCGGTATCAATATCGGTAAAGCTGTTTCCCGAAAGATGAAGGCAAAATTTATTATTTCCTGGGCTCAATGCCCGAGAACACGATTTTCAACAATTGATCTGCAATCTCAGCTTCGCTCTTGTCGCCCTCAGGCGAATACCAGAATGCCATCTGATTGAAGGTCGAGAACAAAACATAGGCGACATATTTGGCTTCGCAGGGCGCGATCGAGCCTTCCTTCACACCAGCGTCGATCAATCCTTCTACCGCTTCCTGTCCCTTTTCCATGATCTTGCGCATCTTGGCCTTGTTCTCGGGGCCCAGATGCTTGTTGCCTTCGCGGATCAGGGCATAGCCGTAATCGCCGGTGCAAATCGTGGCGTAATTCTGGAAATAGGCACGCACCCTTTCAATCCCCGAAAGGGCGAGGTCGTTGACCCGCTCGAATATGTCCATGATCAGTTCAAGCGAGATTTCGACACACTGCAGCAGGATATCTTCCTTGTTCTTCACGTAATAATACAGCGCGGGTTTCGAGACATCGAGCAGGTCGGCCAGATCATTGATAGAGGTTTCGGAATAGCCCTTGGTGGTAAACTCATGTGCCGCAGTGTCGAGCAAAACCCGGCGTTTCAGCTTCTGCTGACGCTTGGAATCCTTGGTCTTGCGGCCCCAGCTGATCTCGTTCACGGCGTCCTCGCTTCGTGCTTGTTGGCGCAGGCATATATATGAATTACGCGGGATCGAAAAGCCGCCCCCGGGAATGGTGGTTTCCCGGGGGCGAGGTTTGTCAGGCGGCTGCGTCCTGCTTGATCATGTCGGCGGCTTTTTCACCGATCATGATACAGGTGGCGTTGGTGTTGCCGTTGATGATCTCGGGCATGATCGAGGCGTCCGCCACCCGCACATTGGCCAGCCCCCGAACCTTGAGCCGGGCATCGACCACGGCCATGTCATCGCGGCCCATCTTGCAGGTGCCGACCGGGTGGTAGGCGTGGTTGACCTCGGCGCGCAGGAAGTCGTCAATCTCGGCATCGGTGTCGAGGTAACGCTTGGGGTATAGCGGCTTGGCGATCTTATCCTTGAGCGGCGGGCCGTGAAGGATTTCCTGGGTCACCTTGAAGGCGTTGCGCATGTCCTTGAGGTCATCGACATGATCCAGAAGGTTCAGGTCGATATTGGGTTCGGACCCCGGATTGGCGTCCTTCAGCGTCAAACGCCCCCGGCTGCGCGGATGGCCGATATTGACGATCATGGTAAAGCCCCACTTGATCATCGACATGTAGTCATGGGCGTGGTTGCGATAGGGCAGCGGCACCATGTGAAGCTGGAAATCCGGGTTGTTCTTGCCCGGCTCAGACCGCAGGAAGCCACCCGCCGCCGTGGGCGGATTGGCGAGCCAGCCCTTGCGCTTGGTGAAATACTGGTAAAACGCGGCAAGGTTCTTGAGCGTGCCCAGCGGGCCCAGCGAAATACCGGTGCGTTTCTTCGACTTGAACACGAACATCACATCCGGATGATCATGCAGGTTTTCACCCACGCCGGGCAATTCGTGCTGCACCGTGATGCCGTGCTTTTCCAGCTCGTCGCGCGGCCCGATGCCCGAGAGCATCAGGATTTGCGGCGAGCCGAAGGCCCCGCCGCTGACGATGACCTCCTTGCCCACCTCGACCCGCTTGGTCTGGCCGTCCTGGTCGTATTCGACCGCCACCGCGCGGCCGTCTTCCATGACGATGCGGCGCACCGTGGCCTTGACCTGAATATCCAGGTTCTTGCGATCCATGATCGGATCGAGATAGCAGAACTTGACCGAGGCGCGTTCGCCGTTCTTGGTGGTGAACTGGTAGATGCCCAGCCCTTCGCGGTTGGCGCCGTTGAAATCGGCGGTCTTGGGGTAGTCCAGCTTTTCCCCCGAGGCGAGGAAGGCCGAATAGAAATCAAAGGACTCGTCGCCGTTGCTCACATGTAGCGGTCCGCTATCGCCGTGATAATCATCCGCGCCGCGTTCATTGTTCTCGGCCTTGCGGAAATAGGGCAGCACCTCGTCGTAGCTCCAACCTTCGTTGCCCAGTTCGGACCAGCGGTCATAGTCGCCGGACTCGCCCCGGATATAGACCATGCCGTTCATGCCCGACGAGCCGCCCAGCATCTTGCCGCGCGGGTGATAGAGCGAGCGATTGTTCAGCTTCTTCTGCGGCGCGGTGCGGAAGCGCCAGTTCAACTTGTTGATCTTGTAGTCCTGGATCAGCCCGGCGAACATGCCGGGGATCGAGACGAATTTGGAGTTCCCCGGACCGCCCGCTTCCAAAAGCGTGACGGTGGTGTTGGGGTCTTCGGATAGACGGGCGGCGACAACCCCTCCCGAGGATCCTCCGCCGATGACGACATAATCTGCCATTGTTACTCTCCCTGTTATCTATGTGTCTGTGTCAGACGATTTTCTTCATCACCGCCAAGAGCGTGTCAGTCAGCTTGCCGTAAGGCGGGTTGAGCAGGTCGGCCGAATTCAGCCGCGCCTGCCGGAAGACCGGCTTGTGGGCGCTGAAACTGTCAAACCCGGCCTTGCCGGTGTGGGTGCCCATGCCGCTGGCCCCGATGCCGCCAAAGGGCAGCTTTTCCTGGAACACGTGGAACAGGGTTTCGTTGACGCACATCCCCCCGGCCCAGGTGTTTTGCAGCATGTATTTTTCCTTGGCGCGGTCATGGCCGAACCAATAGAGCGCCAGCGGGCGGTCATGGCTGTTGATGTAATTCGTGACCTCGTCCAGCCTGTCATAGGTCTTGATCGACAGGACCGGGCCAAACACCTCTTCCTGCATGACCGTCATGTCCTCGGTCGGGTTGATCACCATGTTGAGCGGCAGGACACGGTTGTTGGTGCTGCCTTCGCCGCCATCCGGGTTGACCGTGACCACCTTTGCCCCCTTGTCACGCGCGTCTGTCACCAGATTGCGCAGGCGGTCGTAATGGCGGTCCGAGACAATGGTGGTGTAGTCCTCGTTGCCTTCGAGCTTGGGGAAGAACTTGGTAAAGCCCTTCTTCATGTCCTCGACAAACCCGTCGAGCTTCTCGGTCGGGACAAAGATGTAATCCACCCCGATACAGGTCTGGCCACAGTTCAGCACCTTGCCACGCAGGATCGAGTTGACCGCCTTGGACGGATCATAGCTGTGGTCGATGATCGCCGGGCATTTGCCGCCCAGTTCCAGCGTGATCGGCGTCAGGTTCGGCGCCGCCGCCTGGGCAATCTTGCGGCCCACGGCGGTGGAGCCGGTAAAGATCAAATGATCGAACGGCAGTTCGGCGAAGGCGTTGCCCAGGTCCGGCCCGCCGGTGACGATGGCCAACAGGTCCTCGTCGAAATTGTCCGACACGAGGTTGCCCAGAAGCTCGGTCGTGTGCACCGTCACCTCGCTGGGCTTGATCATCATCCGGTTGCCCGCGGCCAGCGCGTGCACGGCAGGCAAAAGCGCGATGGCATAAGGATAGTTCCACGGGGCGATATTGCCGATCACGCCCAGGGGTTGTGGCATGATCTTGCTTGTGGCGGGCAGCGAATGCAGGGTGGTGCCCACCCGGCGCGTGCGCATCCAGCGGCGCAGGTGCCGGCGGGCGTGTTTGGCCCCCGAGATGACGAGCATGAGATCGGCCAGTGTGGTTTCGCGCACCGAACGGTTGCCGAAATCCTTGTCGATGGCCTCGCAGATGTCGTGCTTATGTTTTTCCGTCAGGGTCAGCAGCTTTTCGATATTGCCGCGCCGTTCCTGATAGGACGGGTAAGGGTTGGCGTTCGACGCCGCCTTCTGGCGGGCAAAAAGCGCCTTGAGATCGTCGATGGACGTATCCGGGACGATGGGTGTCGCATGCGAATTCATTGTGTTTCCTTTCTGTCCGAAAGGCCGACCGGCAGGGGCATCTGGGCAAGCCTGGAGAACCGGCTAGCGGGTTGGGCCGTGGGTCGCGCGCGCGTTGGCGCTGCAAATCGAACTGTTACAGGCTTGATGCCGGGGGCCTCACACCGATTGGCAGAGGCCCCCGAAAGGGAGTGGGATCAGTAGTCGAGCCCGCGCGCCACAACTTCCCAGGCGCTGTTGTTGACCTTGGCCATGATAAAGGTATCCGAGCCCTGGTGGTCATCGGCCGAGAAGCTGACCGGTTGACCGCCGATCGGGTCTACATAGCCTTCTATCGCCTCGGTGGCCGCAAGGAAGTTTTCGGTGGTCAGGTCTTTGCCTGCCTCTTGCAGCGCCTTAATTGTCAGATCGGCAAAGATGTAGCCAAGCTGCGCCTGCGGTTCCATTGCCTTGCCGTGAGTGGCTTCATAGGCTTTGAGAATCCGCTTGGCTTCACCTTCGGCATTAGCGGCGGACTCATAGACGAAGGGCGCGACAAGGTACAGGTTCTGCATAGCGCCACCGGCAGCCCCAGCCACGGCATCCATGTAGGGCACCATTCCGGTCACGAAGATGGGCTCGAAGCCCAGTTTCTTGGCGGTGGCCACGGTGATGATCGTGTCCCGCACCGAGGTGGACAGGAAGACGATGTCACAGCCTGCGTTCTTCAGTGTGGTCACCGACGAGGTCAGGTCGGTCTCGGTGGCGGAATGTTCCGTTTTGGCGACGATCTTCATCCCATATTCGGCCAGTTGATCCTCGACCCCGTGGGTCATCTCCTCGCCCGCTTCATTGGCGATTTGCGCAACGCAAGGCGTGGAATAACCGCCATTTTCGTAGAAATAGGCGGCCGCAGCCCTGAACTGCTCATAATAGCTGCGGAAAAAGCTATAGACCATTGGGTTCACCGGATCGGTCATGACCTTTGAGGCGGTCAATGGGTACATGTTTGGCACCCCGGCGTTGAACTGAGTTGGCATCACGGCAAGGTTTTGCGGAGTGCCAAGGGCACCGATGATTGCAAAAACCTTGTCCCGGCGGATCAGCTTGTTTGCTGCCTGCACCGCGCGCGGCACTTGGTATTGCATGTCCTCGATGACAATCTCGATCTTGCGGCCATGCACACCGCCCGCTGCGTTGGCTTCATCGATACGCATGCGCATACCATTGGCACTGGGCACGCCCCAAACGGCCAGTGGCCCGGAAAGGTCGGTATACGATCCCAGTTTGATACTGTCGGCGCTCACCCCTTGGGTTTCCGCCAGTGCCGGTGTGCCCAGAAGGGCAGCGGCACTCAATGCTGCGATAAGTTGTTTCATGTTCTCCTCCGTTGGTTGATTCAGTACATGCTCGCGATCAGATCGCCGTACTTCTCCTCCACGACCTTTCTCTTGAGCTTCATGGTTGGTGTCAGTTCCTCGTCATCTGCTGTCAGAAGGATGTCTATCAGGCGAAATTTCTTAACCTGTTCGACGGACGCAAAGCCTTTGTTGACGGATGCGATTTCCTTATCGATCAGTTCTTCGATAGCCGGGTTGCGGCATAGCGATTTGTAATCGCTAAAGGGGATGCGCTGTTCCTGGGCGTATTTCTCGACATTTTCCTGGTCGATCATGATCAGCGCTGTCAGGAACTTGCGCTTGTCTCCTATGACAACAGCGTCGGAGATATACGGCGAGAATTTTAGCTCGTTTTCCATCAATGACGGCGTGATGTTCTTACCGCCCGCTGTGATGATGATGTCCTTTTTCCGGTCAAGAATGAACAGATCGCCATTCTGATCCAGCTTGCCGATGTCACCGGTATAGACCCAGCCATCAAGAACGGTTTCATCGGTTTTTTCAGGCGCGTTGTGATAGCCCGAGAAGTTGCTGCGCGCGCGGACAAGTATTTCACCATCCTCAGCGATTTTTAACTCCACGCCGCGGAAGGCTCGCCCAACCGATCCGATGGGGGATTGTCCTGGCACCGTAGCGGTGATGATCCCGGTCTCGGTCTGGCCGTAAGCTTCTTGCACGCTGACCCCAAGCGTCTGGAACCAATTCAATAGGTTGGGTGAGATCGGCGCCGCGCCGGACAGGATGGTGTGGGTCCGGTTGATACCCAGTTCAATGCGGATATTGCGCAGCACGGCATAGTCTGTGAGTTTTGCCGCCATTCGCGTGAGGAAAGAGCCACCGCCAGCCTGCACCTTTTCATTCAAGCGCAGTGCCAAGTTATAGGCCTTTCGACCCAAAGGCGTGCCTTCCTGCATGATGAAATTGATGCGGGAATAAAACTTCTCCCATACGCGTGGCACGGCGAAGATGGCCGTGGGAGCAACCTCTTGAATATCCTTTGCAAAAGTCTCGCCGCTTTCGGCAAAGTTAATGACCGAACCATAGCGGATCGGGATCGCCACCGAGATAATCCGCTCCGCCGCATGGCATAACGGTAGAAAGGTCAGGAACTCGTCCCCCGGACCAAAGGGCAGGTCCGGCGAATTGTCGGCCTGTGACAAGATATATCGGTTCGACACCTGTGCCCCCTTGGGGTTGCCGGTGGTGCCCGAGGTATAGATCAGGATCGCGAGATCTTCGGGCAGACCCGCGTCGATGCGCTTGTCCCATTCGACCTCCAACCTGGCACGGTCCTCATCGCCCAGCGCCAGAAATGCCTCCCATGACATGACCTTGGGGTGCGAAAAACGGCGTAACCCTTCCATGTCGTAGACCACCACATGTTTCAGGTAGGGCAGCTTTGTTTCTTGTTCGAGGAACTTATCAAGCTGCTCCTCATCCTCGACAAACAGAACCTTGGCCTGGCTATCGTTGAGTTGAAACGCCATCTGGCGTGACTGCAATGTCGGGTAAAGTCCGTGACAGACGCACCGAATACCCTGAGTTCCCAGGTCGGTGAACACCCATTCCTTGTTGTCTTCACTGATGATCGCGGCGACATCGCCGGTTTTCATCCCCAGGGACAAGAGCGCCACTCCAACCTGCCGGGCGCGGTCGTAATAATCTGCCCAGCTATAGGCTCGCCAGATACCAAGCTCTTTTTCGCGCATGGCAATGGTATTGCCTCGCGCGAGGCAATTCTGGCGAAACAGCTTGGCGAAGGTGTCGCAGCCGTCGATTAAAACGGTGGGCGGGTTCCAGTTCACAGTTTCTAGCGCCATGTCTTTTTCCCTTTCCAGCGACGTTCTTCGCGCACGCCTTCGTCCTTCACGCCGAGGTAGAACTCTTGGATGTTTTCGCTGGCCAATAGGCGATCGCGGTCGCCTTCCATGACGATGCGCCCGGTCTCCATCACGTAGCCGAAGTCGCAGGTTTCCAGCGCCACGGCGGCGTTCTGTTCTACCAAAAGCATAGTCACGCCTTCCTCGCGATTGATGTGTTTGATGATGTCGAAAATCTCGCCGATCAGACGCGGGGAGAGGCCGAGGGAAGGTTCGTCCAGCAGCATAAGGCGTGGCTTCTGCATGAAGGCGCGGCCAAGCGCCAGCATCTGCTGCTGGCCGCCGGACAGATAGGCCGCCTGTTTGTCGATAAAGCTGCGCAGGTCCGGGAACCAACCCAGCACCTTTTCGAAATCCTGTTGCACCGCTCCCCTATCCCGGCGGCAATATGCCCCCAGCATCAGGTTGTCGCGCACAGACAAGAGCGAGAACACCTCGCGCCCCTCGGGTACATGGGCCACGCCCATTCGGGCGACCACGTCAGGGTCTTGCGAGGAAATCTCGTTCCCATCGAGCTTGATCGATCCTTTGAAGGGGTCCAAGGCGCCCGAGATGGTTTTCAGGATCGTGGTCTTGCCCGCGCCGTTTGAGCCCATGATCGACACGATTTTGCCCTCAAGCACGGACAGGCTTACCCCGCGGATCGCCATGACCCTGCCATAGAATGTTTCAACGTTTTCCAGTTTTAATAGATCAGTCATGGCCGGTCCCCAGATAGGCGTGTTGAACATCCTGATTGTCCTGAACCTCGGCGGCCGTGCCTTCCGCCAGAAACCGCCCCTCGGCGATAGCAAGCACCTTATCGGACACTTTGTTCACCAACTTCATGTCGTGCTCGATCATCACCACGGTAATGCCGAGGTCTGCTTTGATATCCTCGATCCAGAAGGCGATGTCGGCGGTTTCCTCGGTGGTCAGACCACTGGACGGTTCATCCAGCAACAACAGCTCGGGTCCGGCGACCAAAGCGCGAGCAATCTCGATCTTTTTGCGGATTCCATACGGCAGATCAGACACGCGAGCGTGGCGATGTGCCTGAAGATCAAGGAACTCAATCACTTCCTCGGCCTTGCGGCGATGCGCCAGTTCCTGCTCCAACTGCCCACCGGCAAAAAAGAGCTCGCGCAGAGGTTTGAAACCATCCCGGCTGTGGCGACCAATCAGCAGGTTTTCGAGCATTGTTGCATGTTCGAACAGCTCGATATTTTGGAAGGTCCGAGCAATGCCGCGGCGCACGATCTGGTGCGGCTTGGCCGAGAGCAGGCTTTCACCACCCAGCCGAACATCGCCCGCTACCGGGTCGTAGATCCGGCAGATCAAGTTGAACACCGTGCTCTTGCCCGCACCATTCGGACCAATGATGGTATAGACCGTATCCGGCTCGACCGAAAAGGACAGGTTGTCCACCGCCTTCAAACCGCCAAAGGTTAGGGTAAGGTTTTCAACTTCCAGCCAGCTCATCTCAGACGCTCCGTTTTGAGGAAGGTTTTCTGACGCTGGAAGCTGCGTCGCTTGTACATCGGGAAGATGTTGAAATAGTGGTGGATCTTGAGCCAACGACCATAAAGCCCGTCTGGTTCGAACAGCATGAACACCACCAGGATTAGGCCAAAGGCAAGGCTATCAAGCCCGCTGGACGCAGCTACGCCCGCGGGCAGCAGCACCTTTATCCAGCTCAGAACCGTTGGGAGCAGCATGATGAAGAACGCGCCAAAGACGGCTCCATGAATGGTGCCAAGGCCACCCACGACGATCATCAGCAAGAGCCGGATCGATTCCCCCATTCCGAAACTCTCCGGGCTGAGAAAGAAAAAGGCATGGGCCAAAAGCGTGCCCGCCAGACCGGCCAGTGCGGCAGAAAGGAAGAAGGCATAGGCCTTGAAGAAGGCAATATCGACACCAAGACCCCGAGCCGAAACTTCGCTATCGCGGATCGCAATCATCGCCCGACCGCTACGCGAGCGGGTGAGGTTTCGCACCAACAAGAGCACACCTACGAACACTCCGAGATTGACGAAATACTTCTGCCAGCTCTCGAACAGCTCGACGCCAAAGATGGTGATTTCTGGAACGGGCATACCGCCGTGACCACCGGTGAAATCCCCTCCTGACCCGATCAGGCGCTCGATGATGAGCGCAAAGGCCAGGGTCGCAATGGCAAGATAAAGTCCATGCATCTTGGAGCAGATCCGACCCAGCGCTAGCCCTGCAATGCCGGAGATCAGCGCGGCCAAGGGCACTGACAAGAGCCATGGCACACCGTAACGTGTCATCATGATTGTATGGGCATAGGCCCCGATAGCGACAAAGGCCGCGTGGCCGAAACTGACTTGTCCCGAGAAGCCGGTAAGGATCATCAGGCCCAGACCAGCAATGGCGTAAATGTAAACGAAACTGAGTTCGTCCAGATAGTAGCCATCGACCAAGAGCGGCATCAGCAGCGCCACCGCAAGGAAACCCAGGTACCAAGCAGCCTGTGCACCGTCGCGAAAAAGTCGGATGTCCTGTTCATAGGATTTTCGGAAGGTAATACGCATCGGATCAGACCTTTTTTTGGTGCATCTGGGAAAGCAACCCTTGCGGACGAACCAGCAGCACTGCGAACATGATCACATAGGCCCCAACGCCCTTGAGCGTCGGGAAGGCGGTGTCGAAGAATGGCTCGGCAAAACCAATAAGCAAGCAGCCAAGCACTGCGCCTGGGATCGACCCGAACCCACCGACGATGGCCCCTGCAAAGGCCTTGAATCCGATGAATCCTATCTGCGTGGACACCAGCGCAATCGGACCGAGAAGAAGCCCGGCCAGCGCGCCGAACATTGCGGCTAGAGCCCATATTGAAGAGGTCAGCCGCTTGACCGGCATACCCATATAAAAGGCAGCCAGTTGGTTGAGCGACAATGCCTGCATCGCAATGCCGACCCGCGAGAAGCGGAAAAAGAGGAAGAGAGCCAGTGACAAGAGCGCTGCAGCCAGGATGGCAATCACGTGATCCCAGCCGATGATCACACCCGTAAGGTCAATTGTACCGGGCATCATCGAGGGCAGTGAGAAACTGTCGAACCCCCAAAACATCCCCGCCAGCGCGCGCAGCACGATGCCGGTGGCCAGCGTCAGGATAAAGACGACAAAGACCGGCTGTCCGGTCATCCGTCGGATCACCAGCGCGTCATAAGTATATCCGATGCCCCCTAGCACGGCGATGGCCAGAAGAAAGCCAAGCCAGAATGGCATTCCCCAGAGCACGATAAACTGGAACCCGAAAAAGGCCCCGAGCATCATGAACTCGCTTTGGGCAAAGTTGATTTGTTCTGTGGCCTTGTAGATCAGCACAAGGCCGATCGCGATAAGGCTGTAAAGACTGCCCTGCGCCAAGCCAATAATGGCAAGCTGCATGACATCCGCGAAGTTGAGGCCGGTCATGAGGCAACACTCCAATAGGACAATATTTCGGTAACGGTCATCTCTCGCGCGCCGGCGGCAGTCGGGGGCGCAGCTGGGGTTCTGGAAAACCTCGGAGCAGGAGCGGGCTGGATAACGCCGTCAACATCGACGAATGTGCAGCGCGCCTTGTTTTGTGGGTGATCAGGTGCTTCAGACATCGAGAGAACCGGGGCAAAACAGGCATCGGTTCCTTCCAATATGGCGCACCATTCATCGCGGGTCTTGCTGGCGAAGACTTCAGTCAAGCGTTCCTTTTTCAAAGTCTGCGTTGTAGAGGTATACTGATCTTTGAACACCGGATCATTTGTGAGGCCCATGCGCTCAAGGAATTCGGCATAGAATTGCGGTTCGAGGCAGCCCAGCGCGACATACTGTCGGTCCAAGGTTTCATAGCAGCCGTACCAGGCCATACCTCCATTCAGGAAGTTCGAGCCCCGTTCATTGTCGTTCCAGAAACCGGCGGACAAGAACCCATACTGCATCGCCATCATCAGCGCCGATCCGTCGGTCATCGCGGTGTCGACGACCTGTCCTTGCCCGGTCGCACGTGCATGTGTCAGGGCGGCCAAGACTCCAACGCTCAGCATCATTGCCCCACCGGCCAAATCGCCGACGACGTTCAGCGGTACCGTTGGGGGTGCGTCTGCATCGCCCACCGACCAGATAGCCCCCGACAGGGCGGCATAATTCAAATCATGTCCTGCTGCCTGCGCCAGCGGGCCGGTCTGTCCCCAGCCAGTCATCCGACCGTAGACCAGTGCGGGACTGCGCCCGAGCACCTCGTCCGGGCCAAATCCTAGCTTTTCCATAACGCCGGGACGAAAGCCCTCGATCAGAATTTCGGCCCGCTCCAACAATTGCCAAAGGGCCGCCTGCCCATCATCTGTCTGCAAATCCAGCACCACCGATCGGCGCGAGCGGTCGTAGATGTTAAACTTTTCCTTGATCGGGAACGGATACTTCTGCCCTGGGCGTGCAACTCGCACCACCTCGGCTCCGAGATCGGCAAGATGCATGGCAGAAAATGGAGCGGGTCCAAGCCCGGCCATCTCGACCACACGCACACCTTTTAGTGGACCACTGCGAAGTTGCATACGCCTACCTCACCGCGCTTTCAGGCGGGTAGCCGCGTCCACGCGCAGGGTCTCGCCGTTGATATAGGCATTTTCGATCAGGAAGGCGCAGGCATGAGCGAATTCCTCCATTCGCCCGACCCGTTTGGGCGCTTCGCAACTCTCTATCAGGCTGTCGATTACCTTTTGGTCAAAGGACATGACCATAGGCGTGCCGAACAGTCCCGGCGCGATGGCATTGACGCGTACGCCGTAACGGCCAAGCTCGCGCGCGGCAGGCAAGTTCAGCCCGATGACACCGTTCTTGGAACTTGCATAGGCCGCCTGCCCGATCTGCCCCTCATAGGCAGCTCCGGAAGCAACGTTGATCAAAACGCCGCGTTCCTCTCCGTTCTCGAGATCGTTCTTGGCCATCTGCGCGGCGCATTTCGACAGCATATTGAAGGTGCCGACAAGATTGATATCAATGGTCCGGCGGTAAGCATCAAGCGAGGTGGCATTGCCATCGCGTTCGATGATCTTGCTTGGCGCAGCGACGCCCGCACAGTTGATGCAGACGTGCACCGTGCCGAATTTCGCAACCACTTGTGCGATTACTGCCGCCGCCTCTTCGTCGCTGGTCACGTCCAGCTTGGCAAACATGGCCCGCTCACCCAGTTCCGCAACGAGCGCAATGCCCTCCTCGGCATTCAAGTCGCAGGCCACGACATTGGCCCCGCGCCCATGCATGTAACGCATAGTCTCGGCTCCGAGGCCCGAGGCGCCGCCAGTGATTATGATAGTCTTTCCCTCAATCTGCACGATGTGATCCTTTAGAATGCCGAGATGCCGGTCAGCGACCGCGCAATAATGAGTTTCTGGATTTCCGTGGTCCCATCCGGGATCGGCCCGATCAGCGATTCTCGAGCCAGGCGTTCGATGATGAAGTCCTTGGTCACGCCGTTGCCGCCATGGATTTGCAAGGCATCACGCGCGGCGGTTATAGCGATTTCGGTGCCATACCACTTGGCCATGGCGCATTCGGCGTCACAGCGCTCGCCCGCGTCGATCATCGCCCCTGCCCGCAGGGTCAACAGGCGGGCAGCGTCTATCTTGGTGGCATTGGTGGCGATCTTGTCGGCAATCAGCTGGTGCCCAGCGATCAGCTTGCCGTGCTGGCTGCGTTCCCGAGAATACTTAATGGCCTCATCATTGGCGCGGCGGCCCACGGCATAGCCCCAAACAGCCATGTGACAACGGGCACGCTCAAAGACCACAAGCGTCTGGCGCAAGGCCTGACCGGCGTCACCAATGATGTTACCGACCGGCACCCGCACATCGTTGAGGAAGACCTGCGCCGTGGATTGACCATTGAGCGCGATTTTCTTGATATCGCGAGTCTCGAACCCATGCTCCTCGCGGTCAATCAGGATATGACTGAGCCCTTCCTCAGTGCGGCAGGTGCAAATGAAGATGTCGGCAAAGCGCCCGCTGGAAATCCAAGTCTTCTCTCCCGAGATCACGTAATAATCGCCATCGCGAACCGCCTTGGTTTTCACTGCGGCCACGTCCGAGCCCACGTCCGGTTCCGAAATGCCGACACTGGCAAATTTCTTGCCTGACAGCAGGTCCGGCACATAGCGTTCGCACAATTCCGGCGGCGCAAGGCGGATCAACAGATCGGCAGCCACAACGTTGATCAACAGCGGCACGGCCAGATCAAGCGAGGAATAGACCACCTCTTCGAACAGCATCAGGTGCGTCACCCAATCCATGCCGTAACCGCCATGTTCTTCTGGATGTGGTGCGGTCAGCACCCCGAACTCGGAAAGCTGCCCGGCCCATTCCCGGAATTTCTCATCCGGGATAACCTGATCGTCGTACTTACGAATTTCCGGCTCAAGCTTCTCGTCAAGAAACCGGCGCAACCCGTCCACGGCCGCCTGTTGTTCTTCTGTTTTGCGGTACATAATCTTGCCCTCCCTTAGCGTGCCAGCACGGTGATTGCCGCCACGGCCTCTTCCAACCCGACAAGCCCGCCGCCATTCTCGGCCACGGCCACTTGGGCGCCTTCGACCTGTCGCGCGCCGCATTCGCCGCGCAACTGGCTGACCAACTCGTAAATTTGCCCTAACCCTGTCGCCCCGATCGGATGGCCCTTGCTTTCAAGTCCGCCCGAAGGGTTAACGGGCACGCGGCCCCCAATGCAGGTTTCGCCTCGCTCCGAGGCCGGGCCGCCTTCGCCCAACTCCACCAGGCCAAGGTTCTCAATCTGGATAATTTCGCCCATGGCGGTAGCATCATGCACCTCAGCCACCGACACATCCGAAGGCGAAATACCTGCAATCTCATAGGCATCGCGGGCCGCGCGGGCGGTGATATGATTAGTAAAATCTTCAGCCATCCGGTCGCTCCCGGTACGGATGATCGAAGCTTTCACCTCGATCGCTCGATGGCGAGAGAGACCAAGACGTTTAAGCCCCTCTTCGCTCACCAGAACAGCAGCTGCGCCACCATCCGAGATTGGAGCGCACATGGGCAGAGTCAGAGGATAGGTGATCGGCGGAGCGGCCAGCACCTGTTCAACTGTATAAGGGTCGCGGTATTGCGCTTTTTCGTTATGAACCGAATGGCCGTGGTTCTTAGCCGCCACAGCGGCAATCTGCGTCTGCGTCGTACCAAAATGCTTCATATGCAACCGGCAGAATGCCGCATAGACATCCATGAAGACGCTGTAAGGTTTAGGCGATGTACTGCCTTCAGGCACCTCAACGCCTTCACCCAGCGCTAGAAGCTGCGCCTTGGTTGCCTCGACTGCGGAAATGTCCCACGCCCCATCAAAGACGCTGAACATCCGCTCACGGTCAGTCGAAAACATCTTCTCGGCCCCAACGGCCAAGACAATGTCGCTGTCACCGGCGCGCAGGGCCTGGTTGGCCAATGAAAACGCCGTCGCTGCACTGGCACATGCATTCTCGACGTTGACCACCGGGATGCCTCCGATGCCCATGGCGCGCAGGGCAACCTGACCGGGAACCATCAACTGACCTTCCATGTGGTTCTGGGTGGCGTTCGAAAAATAAGCACCCTGCAGGTCAGACTTTTGAACACCTGCATCGTTCAGCGCGGCATCAACCGCCTCTTGTGTCAGGGATTTCACAGTGCTGTCGGCCTGCTTGCCCATCCGGGTCATGCCCACGCCGATGACATATGTCTTGGTCATAAATTTCTTTCCCTTATTGACCGGTGAAGACCGGTTTACGTTTTTCAGCGAAGGCCTCGAGGCCCTCCTTGATATCGTCCGACCGAAAATGATTGCGCAGCGTTTCCAATTCGAGCTGCAGCGCACCAGATTGCGACATTTCCATCGACTGATTGGCGACCGACTTCATCCGCCGCAGTACCAGCGGACTTTTGGCAGCGAGCTTCTCTGCAAACTCCTGCACGCGATCGTCCAGCGTATCGTCAGCGACAACTTCCTGCACAAGACCCATCTCCATCAGGCGGCGGGCCGGCAGCGCATCGCCAGAAAAGAGCAGATACTTGGCGTTGTTCAGCCCGATGCGCTCGGGCAGAACCGCAGCGCCACCAGCACCAGGAAAAACTCCGAAATTCGAATGCGCGTCGCCGATCCTGGCACTTTCACCGGCAATCAGCACATCGCAGCACATCGCCAGCTCCAACCCGCCAGCCATCGTGATCCCGTTCAGCCCACCAACCACGGGCACCGGCAGATTACGCAGGCGCTTGAACAATTGCGCAATCGCATCAAGAAAATCGCGTTTTCCGCGCACCCCGAGGGTATCGAGTACTTCTTTCAGATCCGCACCGGCACAAAATGCCGAACCCGTTCCAGTAATGACCAGGGATCGCACCCCGTCATTACCCTCGACCCAGCTTAGCGCATCAGCGAGCTCATCAATCACATCGAACGACAACGCATTCATCTGCTCAGCATGCGACAGCCGGATCGTGGCAACACCATTGATCTCATTCACTGCGATTGTTTCGTACGCCACGTCTGTCCTCCCCGTCTTGATTATTTATTAATTACCAGTCGGTAATATAAATCAATAGAAAAATTTCCCTCAAAAAACCAATGAGTTACGATGATTCCACCACAAGACGATGGTGTTTTACGGACTCCAATGATCTTCGGAGTCCTGACGATTTCCGATTCGAAAGACCGATTTTTTAGTGATGGTGCCGCGGGCGAACCGCGAACTATTGGCGCATAGCCTTGGCACTGGTCATATCCCCGACCCGCTGAATCCGTCCTGAACCAACTTTGCATGTTGGCACACGTGCGACACATTTCACGTGGCCTGCGTTTTCAGCGATGAAGACATCACTGACTTCGGCGGAACTGCACTCTTCAGAGCCCCATTGTCGCCATTGCAGAAGCCTGCAACACCGACTTTGACCGTTGCAGAAGGAAGCCATGCCGACGTTGAAGACGATCTAGAGAAGATCGACGAAAGCAGTCGCTGACACTCGGTCTCCACACAGTTCAGACAGGCCAATCTGGTCGCTACGTGGCGCTCGAAACACTTGGCCTCAACGAAGCAGCCAAAGCGAAATTCCCGGAATGAACGTAACCATCATCAACACCGTCACGATCAGGGCCATGAACGGCAAGACCGAAAGGCAGATTTCCGAGAACTTCTCGCGGAAGGCCGTTGTCGCAACGAAGAGGTTCAACCCGATGGGCGGGGTCAGGAACCCGATTTCCAGGTTGATGACCATCATCACCCCGAAATGGATCGGGTCGATGCCATAGCTCATCGCCGGAACCAGAAGCAGGGGCGCCAGGATCAGGATGGCCGAGATCACGTCGATGAAACACCCGATCACAAGCAACAGAAGGTTCACCGCAATCAGGAAGGCGATTTTGCTTTCGGTGATCGAAGTGATCCACATAGCCAGCTCGTGTGGCACGCGTTCGATGGTCAGCACCGACTTCAGGCTGAGCGCCACTGCTATGATCGGAAAGAGCATGCCCAGCATCACGGCCGTATCCAGCGTGGTCTTGCGAAAATCCGCGAAGCTGAGTTCGCGGTGAATGAAGGCTTCGACCAGGAGCCCATAAGCCAGCGCCACAGCCGCCGCCTCGGTCGGAGAGAAGTATCCGCTATAGATCCCCCCCAGAAGGATCACCGGCAAAAGCATCGACCAGATGCCCTCTTTCAAGGCAATCACAAAGGCCGGCAGATCAAAGGATTTCGACGGCAGATGCCGATTGACCCAGAACGAGTACCCAGCCAGCACCGCCGTCAGCAGGATACCCGGTCCGATGCCCGCAATGAACAGGTCGGCAACGCTTTTTTCCGTGACAAGCCCATAGACAATCAGCGGGATTGAAGGCGGGATCACGATCCCAAGGGTTCCCCCCGAGGTGATCGCTCCAAGGGAGAACCGTTTCGAATAACCCGCCTCGCGCAGGGCCGGATAGAGGATTGCGCCAACAGCCAGCAGAGTGACGGGCGACGACCCGCTGATTGCGGCGAACAGAGCGCAGGAAAGCACCGTCGCCACCCCCATGCCCCCGGGCAACGGGTCGGTGGCCAGCATCGTGACCCGGATCAGACGTTTTGCGATTGACCCGCGTGTCATGATGTTCCCGGCAATCAGGAACATCGGGATCGCCAGCAAGAGATCGTTGTCGAGGCTGATCCACATGTCCTCGACCAGGTATTCCAGCCGTCCATCCCCCCAGACCAGGTGGACATAGGCCACCAACGCCAAGAGCAGGACAACCGCGTTCATCCGGAAGAACAGGCAGGTAAAGACCAGGGCAAGAAGACCAGCAACATCCATGGATCAACGGTCCTGCGATTTGGATTTCAGAATGGGTGAAACACAGAAGGCAAAATGCCTGAGTGCCGATGACAGGAATGCATAGGGAATGATCAACTGGATCGGCCACAGCAGGAAATAAAGTACGGCGGCCCGATCGCCCGCGGCGCGGGTTTGGCCCACGAAATAGATTGCGTATCCTGCCAGGAACAGGAAAAACAACCCTGACAGCAGGTCTCCGATCCGATCAAACATCGCGCCCCGGCGGCCGGTGATGAGGTGATCGAATATCTCGGGCCGAAGATGGGCATTGTGATGGGTGGCCAACACGAGGCCCAAAAACCCGGCCACGATGGCGACATAGACCGCCACGGTCTTGATACCCAAAACCGAGATGCCGAACAGCTCGCGTCCGATGACATCGCCCATCAGGAGGATCGCCACGCAGCTATAGGCCAGCGTGGCGATCGCCCCTTCGATTGTGGTCAGTATGTCAATCGTGCGCTTCAAGACTGCCAGCCATCAGTTGGTGCAGGCAGCCTTGGCGGCCTGAACCCGGTCCCAGACTTCGGCGGCATTACCACCCATTTCCGAAACGATACGTGCCTGTGCAGCGGGGGCGACGGCTTTCCAGGCGGCCAGTTCGTCGGCGTCGGGATCATGCACGGTCAGACCTGCCCCCTTGATCTTGCCGATCAGCGCACCTTCCGCACCGCGGATGGCGCCCCGCAGGCCGTTCATCGCTGTGGCCGCTTCAATGACCCAGCCCATTTCCTGCTCGCTCAACCCCGCGGCGGTTTTCTTGGACATAGCCACAAGGCCCACCTGGTAGACATGGTTCGTCGTGGTCACGAAGGGCGCTTCCTGGGCGTATCCCACGGCAATGCCAAAGACGGTCGGCCAGGTCACTGCCGTGACGCTTCCGGTCTTCAACGCAGGCATCGTGTCAACACCGCCCAGCGGCACGGCAACCCCGCCAGCCTCTTCCATGAACACCGAATCCGGAATGGTCGGCGCGGTACGGATCTTGGTCCCGGCAAGATCGGCTGGGGTCTTGATCAGCGACTTGGAGAAGATGATCTGCTGGCCAACCTCAAAGTCCGCCAGTGGAACGATGCCCGCAGCATCAAGCTCCGCCCCGAAGGCGTCGCGCATATGTTTGTCATAAACGCAATCCGCCTGTTCAGGGCTATCAAAGATGTAGGGCGCCGACATCAAGGAATACTCGGGTACCAGTAGCGATATCGCCGTGTTGGACACGGCCACGATATCGACCCGGCCCCGGGCTGCCTGACGGACCATGGTCTGCTCGTCACCCAACTCCTGGCTCCAAAAGGGCGTGATGGTCAGCTCGCCACCCGACAATTCCGCGGTTTTTGCGGCAAAACCTGCAAGGAACTTGCCCCAGGGCGACCCCTCGGGGGCGGCTGTGCCCAGGCGCAGGGCGCCCGCGTCGGCAGCTGCGGCAAGGCTCATGCTCAGCATCGCAGCAACGGCCGTTTTGGTGAAAAGTTTCATTGATTTTTCCTTCCTGTTTTGGTTTGCCGCCCTGTCACGCGACAGCACGGCCTAGTTCATCTTCGGCCTCTTGGGACCGTTCGCTGAACAGGCTGAACCGTTCCCGGTATTCGCTGGGTTTGAGACCAACGAATTTCTTGAAAAGGTTCCTGAAAAAGGCGGTGTCGAAATAGCCAACATGGACGGCCACCGCCTCGACATTCATGTTGGTTGTCTCCAGCAGCATGCGCGCTTCTTCCACGCGCACCCGCTGCAGGTAATGCGTTGGCGGCAGACCGGTTGCGGCCTTGAATCGTCGTTTGAAGGTCCGGTCCGCCAGGGTCGAAGCCTCGATCGCGCCGGGCAGGACATCCTGCGCGGCATATTGCTCGTCGATCCACATCTGTGCTCGCGTAATCGCGCTGTCACCATGGTCGATCTTGGGTTGCCATTCGGAAAACGGAAGCTGCCCACTGCGTTGACCGAATATCGTATAGGCCCGCGCCGTCTGGGCCGCGACCAACGGCCCGGCCTCTTGCGAGATGATCTGGATCACCAGGTCCTGCCAACAGGTGCCGCCGCCTGCGACCCAGATCCGCTCGTCCTCGCCAACACGATAAACCGCCCGATCAAAGGAGAACCGGATTTGCGGATAAAGTTGGCTCAGTGACTCGGCCATTGTCCAATGGGTTGTTACCTCGTGCCCATCAAGCAGCCCCATTTCGGCCAGCAGGATGCCCCCCGACGAAATGCTGCATATGGTGGCACCACCGTCATATAGTCGTTGAACCCATTTCGTCATCTCTTCAAAGCCAGTAACGCCAAACCCCCAATCGGGGCCCAGTTTCCACTGGGCAATGAAGGTCGGCAGGATCACGTAATCCGCTTGCTGGATGTCCTCGAGTGCATGATCCGCCCGGGTTTTCAAACCCCAATAGGTGTCCAGCTCACCCGCCTGCAACGCCACTGTCACTGTACCCTAATTAATCAGATTCTGCGGATTGGAAGCGTTTTCGGCAGATTCTGTACCCTTAATTGCAATATATCCACAGGGCGCTGCGTCAGTGGCTGACACAGCTTTGGCGCTTCCAGATTGCATCGGCTCGTGCCAGAAGCGCTTGACGATCTGCATCGGCACCGAGCTCGGAGATGGCCTGACGGGCAGCGTCTAGGGCCTGCGCAGACGTCTTTTTGGGCGACGTCGCCCTGGCAGATCGGTCAACGGGACTGCTTTCCTGCCGACGTCTTCGCGGAAGTCGCATATCGAGGTTCATCGACAGCTTGCGCACCTTCTCAATCAAACGTCTGCGCTGAGGAAAGGCGCGTCGGAGATCCCAGAATGCTTGTTCATTTCCGCGCAGCAAGATGGCCACTCCCAATAATGGACGGGCTGAGCAGACATCGACAGCTGCGAGTGCTATTGACCGCTCCAGTTGACACCGCGACGTGAGTGGCACGCTGTATACCAACTCAAGTACTTGTAAGAGGCACAGCGTATGGCTGATCCGCTGCATGTGCCTCAGATCGGCGGCGGCAACCGCCGTCTTCAGCAATGCCGCGCCCCGAGCGGCGCGGACACGTAGCCTGTTTGATAGACCATCGGCCGGATGCCTCGCCACAAGAGGTCGACCACAGTTTTCGCAAGTCAGCGACCAGGCGAAGCGCCAGTGGCGCAGGACCAGTCCCGAGGTTTGTTTCGAGCAGTTTGCGCAACTTTGGAAGTCATCGCTAGATACGCATTGAGCGGGATGATGCGTCGTGTCCGGGAGGGTCATGGCCGCGATCTCATCCCGGGTCTGCTGAACCGCCGGACATAGCCGAGCCCAGTTCACATGCCCAAGGTCACCCGCATGCTCCGGCACCCTGCCCTGCCCCAAACCGAGATAGCCGCAAAGCTCTTCGACGGAACAATGATTGGCCCGGGCCAACCGCCCGATCCAGCTCGAGAGAAGCTCGTCGGATACCGGTGGCGGTCGACGCGGCAATGGGTTCACGGTCACCCGAACTCCGCGATGGGTTGGCGCGGAATGCTCCAAGCATGCTTCGCCCATACCGGCTGCCAGGCCTGAACGGCCTCATCGGTGATCCGCTCCTCACCCGTCTCGATCGCATCGATGGCCAAGGACTTGATCATGATGAACACGCGCGAGGTCACACCGCCCGTCACTTTCAGGATTGTCCGAAGCGACGCAACCGTGAGGCCCGACCGCTGCTCAAGTGCCATCGCGGCAATCAGCGTTTGGATGAGCCGAGAGAACTCCACGTCGTCCTCCCAGAGCGGCAGGTAGTGTTCGTCCAGGCGACGGGCCAGTTGGTCGTCACCGCGGACGGCCTCGAGCGCTTCGTTGACACCGAAAACGACAAGCGAGGCACAGAGATCGTTGGCCAAGAACCGCAGCATGTTCAGGAACCGGCGTTGCTCCCGGTAACTACCGGCAAGCAGATTGTGCACCTCGTCGATCATCAGCATCTTCAGGTCCATATCCCGAAGATGACTGAGCGCGCGGACCTCAAGTTCGGACACGGTATGCCGCCCCACACATCGGCGCCCCGATCGTCGAAAGGATGTGCTGGTAGAAGCGTCGCTCGTCCGGCGCTGGCGGCGCCTGAACCAGCAGGATGGGGGTCTTCGTGATGCCCAGTTCTGCGTTGTACTGCGTCGGATACTTGCTGGCCATGCGCTTGGCGATCATCGTCTTGCCAATACCGGAACTGCCATAGACCATCAGGCCAGGCATCCGGCTCTGCTGCGGCATTTCCATCAGGGACGTCAATCGGTTGAGAACAATCGTGGCACGGTCGAATGCGATCCAATGATCGCTGCGGATGCGGTCAATTCTTTCTTCTGGGGTCATCAAACTCTTCAATCGGATAAGTGGGGAGGTCTGGGTTACCAGTGTCGATGGCGAACATTTCTCGGGACGGATCGCGGCGCGGCTGGTGCTTGGGAAGCCGCGTCTCGCGTTCGCTCTCCAGACGGGCGGTCCTTGTCTTCTGACGCGCCGCCTCGGCCAGTCGTCTCTGCGCGTCGATCACCTGGAACAAGGCCTTCTCGTTGATCCGACCGCCATGCCTGTCTTGCCATTCCTTCCGCGCCCGACGACTTTCCCAAAGCGATATCCGAGGGTGGCTCAGATCCCGATACCGAGCCGGGATCATGCGGCCATCATTGACGAGAACCCAGACCTGCGACAGGTCCCGCGGGTCGTACTTCACCTGCACCTTGCCGCTGCCCCGTCCGACCAACGACGCGAAGGCATCACTCCAGTAGTGCACCCCAAAGAGAGTGATCCCAGTGCGCCCGAGCTGGCGCAACTCAAAAGGCAGGAAGCTTGTCCGGAAGGCTTCGACATCGACAACCTGCCGCCCCGCAGTGTCTCCGCCCAAGTCAGCCCAAGCGGCCAGCGGCGTTCGCCCGAGGGCTTCGTGGCGGGTATTGTGGTAGCGGCAAATCTCCAGATGAAGCCAGTCCTCGAACTCGGCCAGGGTCAGAGCCGCATGTTTCTCGCTGTCATAATCGCCCTTCTCGGCAGCGGAGGATTGCGTGGTCCCGGGCAAAACATGAACAGCCCCCATGGCCGTTCCGATCAAACGTTCGATATGACCTCCGAAGTGCGTTGCACCAGGCGGGCGGTACTCGACGGCAATGCCCCAATCTTCGCAGGCCGATGAGAAGGCGTCGCTGTGGAACTCCTGCGCGTTATCGACATGGATCGCCTTCGGGATGCCGGATGTCGGCCAGACCAATTCTTCCAGCTTCCCTGGGACGTGGATCGATTTCCGACGCACACAATGATCGAGGCAGAGCGCGATCGAAAGAACTGATGGTGCATCAAAGCTGACGAAGACCCCGAGAACGATCCGGGTTGCAACATCGATGGCTACCGTCAAATATGGGCGCGCAAGCGGTCGCCGATCCACGTGATCGACCAAAATGATGTCGGCCAAGGTGTGATCGATCTGAACAATTTCCAGTGGCGTTCCAACCGCAAGCCGGCCCGGACGTGCCGCAAAAGTCTTGTTCGCCTCCTTGGCACCACGGCGCTTTCTAACAATCTCTTTCTCGTCCATTGCATCGAGCCGAGCTTTCAGCGTTTTTCGTGCCGGTGGCTGGAAGCCCTTTGCCTCGCATTCCGAACGGATCTCACGCCAAATTCGCAGAAAGCTGGAGCGTTCGCGGACCAGATAATAGCGCCGTAGGCGTTCATCGATGAGGTCTTCGACTTCTCGCGCGATCCGTTTCGACCCCGGTTTCGGCCCCCGGCGACTGAGTTCCAGTGCTGCGGCCCGCCCATCGTTCTCGCGCAAACGGCGGTAAAGCGACCAGGTGTGGCTCTTCGCCAAACCTAGTTCCCAAGCAGCATCTCCGATTGCCGCACTGATCGGCTCACCCTTCTTCTCAAGTTCCAGGATCGGACGGAGGACTGCTGCTCGATGTTTTGCAAGACGCTCGCTGACCACGCCAATCCCTGCCCTATTCCTGTCAGCACTTATCCACAGAACTGACCGTATGCTAATAAAGGGTACAGTATGGCAATTAACGGTACAATATGAAAATTAAGGGTACATCGTGCCGCTGAAAACAAACGATAATTTTAAAGGCAATTCTGATTAATGAGGGTACAGTGACACCCTTGCTCGCTGATCAGCCCGTCGTTTACAAGGAAGTCAGCGCCTCGAGTAACCAGCGTCAGAAAATACGACGCTTCGCCTTCAGACATGTAGGGATGCGCATCACACCGAGCGATCTCGAAGCCAGCGCGGCGTAGACGCTGTGGCAAGGTCCGGCACAACCATTTGTCATGGATGAGATTCGCAGGGATCTGGTCCACGCATGCCTGAAGCGGATCGTTCGGACCGAGTCCTACAGTTATCGTGGCATAATCACCGTCAAAGACCGCGATCTGCCCACCTGGCTTCAGCATTCTGAGTGCCTCACTAAGCGCCGCATCGGGATTGGGAATGTGGCAGAGCGATGTGTGGAAGACCGCCAAATCGAAGCTCTCGTCCGAAACACCGGTCGACCTTGCATCGCCCTCGACGAAGCTGAGGCCAGGTATATTGCCGAACAAGTCATTCGATCTTTCCACCAAGACCGGGCTTGGATCGAGGCCAACGGCCTCGCTCAATGTCGTGGAACGCAGAAGATCGGCCGTGACATGACCGGTCCCGCTCCCAATTTCCAGACCGGCCCCGCCTTCGGGGATGTCCAACCAAGAGAAATAGCGCCTCCGCATCTCCACCATCTGCGTTTCGTTCGCTCGGATGGTCAGTGCGTCTCCCAGCATCTCCTGTGTTTCGCGCGGTGTTTCTGAGATAGTCGCGTAGAGGTCTGGCATTGGTTGACTCCGGCTTGCTCATGGGAGCATACCACGAAAGACCTACAAATACCTCAGTGGCCGCGCAAAGGTGCAAAAGCGCTCCGAACGATTGCTTCGACCGGCCGCATCGCAAAAACGTTCGCCCGAAACGGAGGTCGGCTAAAGGCTGCATCTGCCGCGCCACCTTGTGCTGCGAATGCAACGACCTTGCCCTTTTTCGTAGCCAGTATGGGCTCGCACTGCCGCCTTCCGTGCCGCAGAAAGAATCGCCGTTTATACGTTTGTCTGAATGTCGGCTCTCGCCGGAGGGGCAATCCAGACTCGCAACTGCAGCGTATGACTTCTTCCCGCCCTTTGTGCCGAACTTTCACCGAAACCGCTCCACTTGACGTTCAGAAAAACATATCCTATTTTCTGACATAGAGTTGAGCCATGATCACGTCAAAAATCAAGCAACGCATCATTGGGAAAGGCCGAGGCGCTATCTTCGCGCCATCGGATTTCCTCGATATCGGATCGCGCGCGAGCGTGGATCAGGCGCTGTCGCGCCTTGCGGATCAGGGTGTGATCCGGCGGCTGACGCGTGGGCTCTACGATTATCCGAAACATAGCTCCCGTTTCGGTCCCTTGGCACCCTCTGCTGACGACATCGCACGCGCCGTGGCCCGGAAGGACAACCAGGTTCTACTGCCTTCGCCCGCCATGGCGGCGAACCAGTTAGGTCTGTCCACCCAGGTCCCGTCCAATCCGACCTACATGACCGACGGACCCACACGAACCAAGAAGATCGGACGACAGGTTATCCAGTTCCGAAACGCCTCTCCGAAGACATTGGTCGGCGCTGGGTCAAAAACAGGCACGGTGTTTCAGGCGCTCCGCTATGTCGGCAAAGATCGCATCGACGACCAGGTGATCGGCAAGATCGCCCGCTCGCTGGATGCCAAGGACCGTGCGCAGCTTGCAAAGCAAAGCCGACACGTTCCGGCCTGGATGCATCCTGTCGTGCAGCAAATCGTGGCACACGCCTGAGCATGGACACCTTCGCAAACGACACGCCTGCAAACCGCGATGAAGCATTCCGGCAAGCCGCGGCAGAACTCGGCTTTGCCAAGGCGATAGTCGAAAAAGACTTCTGGGTGTGCTGGTCACTCCAGCTCCTCTTTGCCCTGCCCTCCTACGGCGACCACCTGATCTTCAAGGGAGGTACATCGCTTTCGAAAGCCTACGATGTCATCCATCGGTTTTCTGAGGATGTCGATCTGTCGCTCAACCGTGCCCAACTCGGGTTTGAGGGAAGCCATGACCCTGAGAACCCCGACCTCTCGAGCGGCAAACGCAAATCTTTGTTGCAGGAACTTCAAGATGCGGCAGAGGCAACCGTCGCAGGCCCACTGCTCGACGAAATCAACACCACCTTCTCCACGCGTCTGGATCAGCCATTCTCGCTCCAGATCGACGAAAACGATCCTCAGACCATACTCTTCGCTTACCCATCTCTCGGCGGCGACGACCCAGGCTACATCAAACCTATCGTACGGTTTGAGTTCGGCGCACGTGGCGCGCAGCTCCCGGCCGAGCAGCGGACACTCTCAACCTATGTTCAACAGGCCTTTCCCGATCTGCCCGGCCTTAACCCTGTTGATGTGCGCACTCTCGGGATCGAACGGACATTTTGGGAGAAGGCGACGATCCTACACATGCTCTTCCATCAAGATGCAGGCAAACCGCTCGCTGACCGGATGTCCCGGCACTACTACGACATGGCGCAATTGACACAGCACGACGCCAAAGCGCGCGCTTTGGCCAATCTCGACCTCTTGAGCGAAGTCGGCCACCACAAATCGGTGTTCTTCAAGGCCGCGTGGGCCCGGTACGAAGACGCAAAACCAGGATCCCTTCGCCTGGCCCCGGGCAAAGAGCTCGAGGCCGCCCTTCGTCGCGACTATGCCGGGATGCGGGAGATGATCATGGGCGACACGCCGAGTTTCGATGATGTGCTGAACGCGATCGCAGCGCTGGAGGCGGAGATCAACGCAGCCTGACCTCGAAGGTCTCGGCGTTTGAAAGGCATGAACCTGGTGATCGGGAGTCCACAAGGCCGCAACTGCTAAGCCAGCATATCGTCATGAGTTATAGGATGCAGTTTTATACCTCATGAATGGCCCATATTTGAGCGATAGACCGCGAGGCATCGCCGCTCGATCATCATCCTTCCGCCAATCCGGCATCCTCTAGCTGCTCCCGATCCGGCAAGTCCTGGAGCGTCTCCAGATCGAAAGCGACGAGGAACTGCTCAGTGGTCACATAGGTGTAGGGTGCTCCGCGCCGCGGCGACCGAGGCCCCGTCCCGATCAGCCCTCGCGCATGCAGCCGGCCGATCAAGTCGCGGCTGATTGGCTTGCCGAAGATGTCCTTGAGCCCCTCGCGCGTGATCGGCTGGTGGTAGGCGATGGCTGCCAGCACCGCGATATCGAATTCACTCAGGTCGAGCAGCTGATCCTCGACATCCGCCGCCGCGCGGATCGCGGGGCCGTAGGTGGCCCGCGTCCGGAACATCCAGCCGCCAGCGACCTGCGCAACTTCAAAAGCCCGCCCCTCCAGATCGGCGGCGAGGTCCTCGACCAGAAGGTCGACCGAAGCCCCCTGCCCCACCACACGTGCCAGCTCTTCGCGCGACACTGGTGAGGCGCTGGCAAAAAGCACCGCTTCGACCCGACGTAGCCATTCGCGCCAGCGCAGCTCCGGCGGCAAGTCGGGCAGCTCGCGATCCAGTTCGGAGTTAGAGCCATCCTTCGCCATCGTCATACCCCATAGAGCCGAAACGTCGCTCGGCCCGTCAGCTCGCGTACCGCGCCCAGCTCAACCAGCCGGTCGCAGAACCGCCGTGCGGCGCGGTCGGATCTGAGCGAGGTCAGCATCGCTGGCGCGACAGCGTCCTGGCCCAGGAACAGCCCAAGGGCCTCGTCCGCGCCCTTCGCCCGGAGCTTTGGCCCGACCTCTTTCAAGCGCGCTGCACGTCGGGCCAAATCAGCGGCCTCCCGCGTCGCCTCAACCGCCGCTGCAACAATCGCGCGATGACAGGCCAAGCGAAGGTCATCGCCGCGCTTGCGCAGGTCGGCGCGTTTCAGGCCCGGGGCCAGTAGCGGCACGAGGTGGTCCCAGCCAAGCGCCTGTGCCAGAGCTCCATCAGCAAGGATCAGCGCAGGCACGTCGGCACGCGGCGCTCCGGTAAACACCGCCTCCAGCGCCAGCGCGGCACGGGTCACGGGCGCCCCCTTCCCCGCATCGACCCAGGTCGCGATCTGGCCCGGCTCGACGGCCGGCAAGGCTCGGCCCAGAGCCTTGATCGACACCGGCCGATCCACCGCACGCCGCCAGGCAAGGTAGGTTTCACCGGCCGGTCCGGGAAGATCGCCGGGCCGCAACAGGTGCACCGCATCGCGCAACTCCCCTGCCCGCTCCGGCCGTCCAGAGAGAGTGACGCAAGCTTGAGCCGCGCGCAGCGCGAGTCGGTCCCGTAACAAGGATTGGGGCACCTCCGCACGTCCCAGCACAAGATGCAGGTGGATCAGTGCCGCGCCCGACAAAAACGCAACATCTTCAAGGGTTTCAACCCGTGCCGAGGTGACCCAGGACGGCATCCGGGGTAGGCTCTCGAAGTCGTCGCGGCCATATGTCATGTCCCAAGACTAGTCTCCCGCGGCGCTTTCGTCCACAATATGATGTGAAAACCGCCCCACCCTGTCGCTTGCCGATATGTCCAATAAGTTTGCCTTATCGGACATGTGGAGCTACACCTCTCGCAATGACCAGAAACGACGAAAAATTACGTCCAGAACCGCCAAATGCGGCTACGACCGACGGGCACAACGCGGACGGCGCGGCCCTGACCCTCCCGGCCCATGTCGCAGGCTCGGGCACGCTTGACCGCCTCGTGGACACCGCCCGCGATTACGCCCGCGCGGCGGCGTCGGAAAACACGCTCAAGGCTTATGCGAAGGACTGGGCCCATTACACGCGCTGGTGCCGGATGAAGGGCACGGAACCGCTGCCCCCCGCGCCCGAGATGATCGGGCTCTATCTCGCGGATCTCGCCGCCGGTTCGGGCCCCTCCCCGTCGCAGGCGGCGCACCGCCCCCTCTCGGTTTCGACCATCGAGCGGCGCCTGTCGGGTCTTGCCTGGAACGTCGCGCAGCGGGGGTTCACCCTCGATCGCAGGAACCGGCACATCGCCACGGTACTGGCCGGGATCAGGCGCAGGCACGCGCGTCCGCCGGTGCAGAAGGAGGCGATCCTGGCCGACGATATCCGCGCCATGGTGGCCACCCTGCCCCACGATCTGCGCGGGCTCCGCGACCGGGCGATCCTGCTGCTGGGCTACGCCGGCGGCCTGCGCCGTTCGGAGATCGTCAGCCTCGACGTTCACAAGGACGACACGCCGGACAGCGGCGGCTGGATCGAGATCTTCGACAAGGGCGCCCTGCTCACCCTCGACGCCAAGACCGGCTGGCGCGAGGTCGAGATCGGCCGCGGGTCACGGGATCAGACCTGCCCCGTGCATGCGCTCGAGCAATGGCTGCACTTCGCGAAGATCGACTTCGGACCGGTATTCACCGGCACCTCGCGGGACGGCAGGCGCGCTTTGGATACGCGGCTCAACGACAAGCACGTTGCCCGGCTGATCAAGCGCACGGTCCTCGACGCCGGAATCCGGTCCGACCTGCCCGATCAGGAACGCCTGAAACTGTTCTCCGGTCACTCGCTGCGCGCCGGTCTCGCCAGCTCGGCAGAGGTCGACGAGCGCTACGTCCAGAAGCAGCTTGGCCACGCGTCGGCCGAAATGACCCGCCGCTACCAGCGCCGCCGCGATCGGTTCCGCGTGAACCTGACGAAGGCGGCGGGGCTGTAAGGCCCCTGCCCTGCGCGCAGGTTTCGCCGCGAAACCTCAGGGTTTCTCCAGCAGGTTCTGCAATTCGACCATCACGGAATCGATGAGATCCGAGGTCAGCCCCTTGCCCGTCAACCGGATCAGGTAGCCCTGGGAATCCTCATCCCGCTGCAGCGTGATGCCACTGGAGAGGGTAAGAGTATGACTGTCCTGCCATCCTGCTCGCGGCAATCGTTTGGCAGGACGCCCGCCCCGGCTGAGATCGCGTGGCTTGGCTTCGAACTCATCCAGCGCGAGACCGAGCAGTTCGGACTCCTGCGCGGCGGTTGCGGGCTTTTCAGACGCCAACACTTCGCGCAGCCGCGCTTCGCCGCCTTGACGCAGGGCTTGAGCCAGCCGCAGACCTTCCTTTTCCTTCAGCGTTTCGGGAAATGTCAGCATGTCGCCCAGCTCTTCAAAGACCAGCGCGAAGGACCGGATCTTGCTGCGCTTCGCCTTGGACGCGGATGGGAAGAGCGCGTTCACCGCCTCTTCGACGTTGATGAACGATCCCTGCTTCACGGCAATCACCACGATCCTGCCCCGTTCAAAATGGCTCAGCGAGGCGCGGATCTCGTTTTCTTCGATCATCGCGGCAAAGGCGCCGCCCATCTTGTCGGGGTCGCGCAGGATGGCCCGGATGGTGGCATATTTCTCCTGCCCGGTCAGGTCGAACAAATGCTGGACCGCCTTCATGCGGCGATAGCCCGACAGCACCCCGTAACGCGGCCCGTCGGGAGCGGGATCGGGCAGGGCGAACACCTCGATCGGCAGGCGCAGGCCGTTCAGGGCGATGGAGTCCTGAAGCTCGGCCATTTCCTCGGCGACGAGCACGGTGCGGTCGCGGATCATCGCGTCGAGCTGGATCTGGTCCAGCGGAATTTCGAGGATCACCAGACCCTTTTCGCGGGCCGTTCGCATGGCCTTGGCGTCGGATTGATCGCGGGCCTGTGCGCCCGCGATCATCGCGTCGGTGCTGTCTGCCGCCACCTGCGCGATGGGGGCGCCGAGGCCGGATTTCAACGGGGAGGTTTCGCGGCGAAACTCCTCTTCGATCCTGCTCAGATCGTCGGTGCTGGGTGTTTCCAGCCGTCTACGCTTTGCCATCTTCATGTGTCTCCATCTGAATATCGCGCCACCACGTACCGAGCAGGATCTCCTTGATCTCGGCCCAGGTGCGGTCAAAAGTCTCCCGACCGCGCACATACGTGTCGCGGTTGAACTCGCGGTAGTCTGCCTCGTAAATACCGTTCACCTGTTCGCCGGCCTGACCCACCATCGCGGTCAGTTCCTGTCGGTAGGTGGTCATGAAGTCGCCGAAGTAGGCCTGGATGACATTGGCCAGATCGGTCTGTTGCGACGCATCAAAGCGGGTGATCAGGGCGCGCACGGCGTCCCATTCGAATTTCATCTCGGGCATTCCGTCCTGCCGCCGTAGCCGGTTTTCGCCTTCTTCGATACTGGCGAAGGTGGAATAGAGCATGTCGAAAAACCGGCCCGTGGAGTCGAACTCCAGAAAAGACGCGCCCAACGGCACCAGCAGGATATCCGCCGCCGAGAGGGCATTGATCGTCAGGTAGCCGAGGGCAGGGGGCGTATCGAGCAGGATGATGTCGTAGTCCTCTAGGATCTGGTCGGCTTGCAGGGCGTTTGTCAGCGCGTCCCAAAGGGGCCATGACCGCGCCTGCATCCGCCAGACAGGAACCTGAAATTCGGCCCAGTAGAGATTCAGCTGGGCGCCGATCAGGTCGATGTTTGGCCAATGGGTCGGCTGGATCAGGTTTCGCGGCGAAACCTCGAGACTTTCGGTTAAGGTTTCGTCAAGCGGCAGTTCGGTGGTTCCGGCAAGGCGACGCTCGGCATTCTCTGCCTGAACGTGGCGGGCATAGTCGCGGGCCAGAAGCGGGAAGGCGGTCTGCCATTCGTCCTCGACCTTGCCGCCCATGATCGAGGTCATGGAACCCTGGCTGTCGAGGTCGATCACCAGAACGCGGTAACCGTCGAGAGCGGCGGACATCGCCAGATGGGCGGCGGTCGAGGTTTTGCCCACGCCGCCCTTGAAGTTGGCGACGGCGATGACCTTGGCCGGTTGCCCCTTGGGGCGCCATGATTTGTATTGCTTGGCGGCGGACCCTTCGGTAGCAAAGTGATCGCGCAGGGCCAGCACTTCTTCGAGGGTAAACCACTTTGTATTGCCCTCGCCGGTGCCCTGCGGCAGGTCCGGATGCCCCTTGAGCACGCGGCGCAGATGGGCCGGCGCGATATCCAGAAGGTAGCGGCAGACTTCCCACGTGGAAAACTTGCGCAGGCGTTTGCGACCGTCGGGGGCATAGCCGCGCTTTGCCAGATCATCGCGTCCCTTGGCGGCGAATGCCGCAGCTTTCGCGAATCGCAAGGTATCAATAGGCTGGGACAGACGGGACGCCGCTGTTTCAGGATCTATGTTGAAGTAGGGGGGTGGGGTCGGCTTGCCGGTATTTGTCATGAACCCTCGGATGTATGCATATTTGCGCAATGTTGCGGATATAATCGCACATCACAGGTCCAAAGTGAATCGCAACTTTGTCATCGGGCCCTGAGAACAGATGTCCTGAAAAGAACGACGACAAAGGTTGTAGAATCTTTCAGATGTTTAGAGTCTTTGCGGCTGGAAAACCTATTTATTACCGATGTTTAAGAGGTCTTAGGTACCTGTCTGCGGGGGCAGGGGGGCCTGAAAACAGGCTCAAGGGGACCCGGTTACAGGATAAAGGGGTGCGATTCGCGGGTTTTTCGGGGCCCGACCACGGTATTGGCCGTTTTAGGGTCGAAACCGGAGGAATCGCCTGGGGTCCGTATCAGGCCAAACCTGTAAATGGGTCCCTTTGTGCGGGCGTGCCGCCACGGGGCAGGGGCATCGCATAGGTATCCAGAAAGTTCTTGTCGTCGGGTACTGGAACGGGTGATACTGTGGACAAGCGGCACAAGAAGGAATCAAACCTTTGGCCACACGAGCAGAGAGAACAGACGATATTCCACGTGAGAAACTGACCGGCGCCCTGCGGCGCGGGGCGGTCAAGAAACACGTGGCGGCGATCCATGTGTCGGGCAAGCTGACATTGCTGCAGCGCAAGCTGTCAAACGTGCTGTTGCTGAACGCCTATGACACGCTGATCGACCAGCAGACCCATCTGATCGATGCGCGGACCCTGTGCATGATGATCGGCTATAACTCGAACGACATGGATACGCTGAAACAGTCTCTGCGCGGCCTTGCAGAGACTGTTGCGGAATGGGATATGCTGGACGACAAGGGCCAGCAGGAATGGGGTGTCTCGAGCCTGCTGAGCTATGCCAAGCTGAAGGCGGGGGTTTGTGAATACGCCTATTCGCCGGCGCTGGCGGCCAAGCTGAACGATCCCAAGGTGTTCGCGCTGATCAACCTGAACATCCAGCGGCGGTTCACCAGCGGGCATGCGCTGGCGCTATACGAGAACTGCTACCGGTTCGTGCGGACCAAAAGCACGGGCTGGTGGTCGCTGGACCTGTTCCGGCGGCTGATGGGGGTGGACGACAGCCCCTATTATCAGAGCTACAAGCATCTGAACGCCAAGATCATCAAGCCGAGCGTGGCGGAGGTGAACAAGACGTCCAACATCGTGGTGACGCCCGAGGTGCGCAAGCGCGGGCGCGAGGTGGTGGAGATCCGGTTTCATATCGCCGAGAACCCGCAGCTGGCGATCCTTAACCTCGATGACGGCGAGGGGGTCCGCAACACGCCGGTTTATGCGAAGCTGCGGGAACTGGGTGTCAGTGACCGGCTGGCGCGGCAATGGGTGAGCGAGCACGGGGCCGACCACGTCGGCGCGAAGCTGGATTATGTGGCGGGGCAGGGGGGTGTGCAGAACCCGGTGCGCTACCTGACGGCGGCGCTGCGCGACGATTACAAGCCTGCGGACGCGCCGCGTCCGGTGACCAGCGAGCGCGGTATCAAGCTGGCGCGGGTGCGGGACCTGGCGGCGGCACGGACGCCTACGCAGAGGGATGCGGACAAGCGGTTGTTCCTGACACAACTGGAGAGCGCGACGGCGCGGGATGATTTCGAGCGGCACGGCTGGATGTCGGCGCTGAACTACCACGCGATCGTCGCCTTTTGGGACGAGATGGCGCCGGATCGCTAGGTCAGGACCGACTGCTTTCCCTGAGATGGCGTGATTCACGCTCCGAAAAACGAGCGATGACATGTCTGACCCGCTTTTGGCGTGCCTGATGAGGCCGGGAAGCTACCCGAATACAAGATCCGGCAGCCACGTCGCGATCATCGGAAAGGACATGACCAGTATCAGCCCGATGATCTGAAGGATGATGAAAGGGATGACGGAGGCGTAAATGTCGGTCATCGGGACCTCATCGGACGACGTGATGCTTCGCATCACGAAGAGGTTCACGCCGAACGGTGGGCTGAGATACCCGATCTCGGAGGTCAGTACGAAGAGGACGCCAAGCAGCAGCGGATCATAGCCGAGTGCCACGGCCACGGGCACGAAAATCGGCCCGGTGATCATCAGGATACTGAGGGAATCCATCAGGGCTCCGAGCAGAATCCAGATGATCTGGATCAGGATGATCACCACGATGGGGTGCACGTTCCAGTCGGTCATCAGGCTCTGGATGAAATGGGCAGCGCCCAGGCCCTGGTAGACGGATGCGAAGACATTCGCGCTGAAGACGATCCACATCACCATCGCGATGGTGCCGAAGGTATTCAGGCTGCAGTACGAGAGCGTGCTCCAGTTCAACCGCCGCGCGACCAAAGCAGAGACGATGGCGCCGAAGGCGCCGACCGCGGCCGCTTCCGTCGGGGTGGCGATGCCGACGAACATCGACCCCAGAACCCCGACGATCAGCACGATCGGGAGAACGAGGTCCTTCAGCGACCGGAGCTTTTCGGACAACGGGGGGCGGTCTTCCTTGGGGATCGCCGGGCCACGCGCCGGTTTCAGCATGCAGGTGATCGTGATGTAGCCGATGAAGAGGCTCGACAGGAGAAGTCCTGGCAGCAGACCGCCAAGAAAGAGACGACCGATGGAGACGTCGGAGATCGTGGAATAGACGATGAAGGTGATGCTCGGTGGGATCAGGGCGCCGAGCGCGCCGCCGGCCATGATCGACCCCATCGCCAGCCTGCCGTCATACCCTCGCGAAATCATCGCGGGCAACGCGATGATGCCCATCATGAGCACCCCGGTCGTGCTGATGCCGCTCATCGCGGCGACGACGGTACAGCCGAGGATCGTGGTCGAGGCAAGGGAGCCGGGCGTTCCCCCCAACCATGTGCGGATAGAGCCGAACAGCTGGTCGGCAATACCCGCCCTTTCCAGCATGTAGCCCATGAAGACGAACAGGGGGACGGCGACCAGAACCGTCTCGTTCATGGTATTGCCGGCCTTCAGCATGATCACATATGCCGATTGCGGACCCCAGAACAGAAAACCGAATACGACCGCCGTGCCGCCCAGGCAGAATGCCAGGGGCAGGCCCAGCACCATGAGCACCAGCATGCACAGAAACAACATCGTGGTAACGGTTTCGATGCCGACCAGATCACTGAACATCGGGGCCGTCCTTTCCGAGGACGATCCTCAGGTCACCTAACGTTTTCCGTAGCGCGGCAAGGAGCATCAGCAGCGCAGAGAGAGGAAGCATCAGTTTGATCGGCCAGATATAGGGACGCCACACGGTGTGGGAGCGTTCCATTCTCGCGATCGACGACTGGGCGTAATCGAGCCCGAGCCAGAAGATGACGCCGATGAAGATGTAGAAGAATATCCAGGTAAAGAGATCGACCGCGGCCCCGGTCCTGCGGCCGAGCCGATCTCTCAGGATACTGACGCTCACATGCTCGGACTTCATCACCGCGTAGGACCCGCCAAGCAGGAAGTAGCAGGCATAGAGCATCCCGCTGAGCTCGGAGGTCCAGGACGTCGGGCTGTCGAGAAGATAGCGGGCGACCACGCCGTAAAGCAGGATCGCCATCAGAACAAAGACCAGCAGCGCGGTCACCCGGCCGATCCATTCGATCAGTGTTTCGAACAGTCTTAGCATGATGACCTTGTTGCCATGTCCATTTCAGTGACGCGCCTGCCGAAGGCCGATACCGGATCAGCCGTAGAACTTGTCGACGTGACCCTGGAGGATATCAATCCCTTCGTTCACCTTCGGGCTCATCTCACGTACTTCCGGAAGGAAGCTGGCACCAGCTTCGCGAATGGCGGCGACGTCCTCCGGCCCCCATTTGATGTGGGTGGCGCCCATTTCTTCGAATTCCGTCAACATCTGACGGTACTCGAGCCAAGTGAGATGTTGCATTTCACGGCCCAGCGACGCCATGGCGTAGGTCAGGATGCTTTGCTGCGCCTCCGACAGCCCTTCCCAGGTGTTGAGCGAGGCCAGCGTCGCCATCTGCACGAATTCGTACCAACCACTGTCGTAGAAATAGGGCGCAACCTCGAAGTAGTTGGCCCGCTTGTAGTAGCTTGCCGCCGTCATCGATCCATCGATCGATCCCTGAGACAGGGCTGTATAAACCTCTTCGTGCGGCATGAAGACCGGGGATGCGCCCAGCTTTTCGAGCGTCTTCGCCGCATAGCCGAAGGAGCGGACCTTGAAGCCCCCAAGCTCGGAGACGCTGTTGATCGGCTCCTTGCTCCAGAAAGCGATCGGATCGCCGAGGAAAAGCGACTTGAAGGCCTTCACACCTTCGGGCACCCAGGCCTCGGCGATGATGTCGTCCACACCGTCGTAGTTGTAGATCTGCACGCCGTCGTTCACCTGCGGAATGAGCGCGGGCGGGAGCGCGGAATAGGACAGCACGTTCTCGGGAACGATGCCCGTGTAATAGACCTGACCCGTATACGCGAGATCGATGGCCCCTGCGGCGAGTGCGGCGGGAATTTCGCTTGTCGGGACAACCTGACCTGCCGTGTAGACTTCGACACGGAGCTCTCCCCCGACATCTCTTCAACGGCCTTTGCAAAGTTCGGCAGCGCCACCGATGGACCGACGAAAGACGGCGGATCGATCGACTGAAGGCGCAGAACCTTCTGGCTTTGGGCGATGGCGGGGGCGGCCAGCAAGGAAGCGGCACCGCCAAGGCCGGCGCCGAAGGTGAAGTTGCGGCGATTCAGTTTAGTCATTGTAATTCTCCCATGTCGGTTCTTGTTTTCCGCAGAAGGCTGCTGGCCAAATACGGCGGTTCCAGCGGAAGCTCAGACGCTGCGTCCAGCAACGACAGGCGATGTCCGCGCGTGGGCGACCCGGTTTTCGGCCTTGACCCGAGAACATGTCCGGCAGAGCCGGACTTCTATCCTCGGGCTTCGGTCGCATAGTGTCGACCAAGCGCACATTTCCTGCACCGGCACAACTTACGAACTAACCTGCTTGTATTTGCAATCAGTTGTGTTCGCAAGTCAAGCGTGGATCCTCCGTGGTCTTCGATTTTACGGCGTTGGAATGAAATACCTCGACCCGAGCCTACAAAGCGTGCGGCGGATGGAAAGGAGCCGGTCGAAAGACAGGCTGGGAGTCTGTTTGGGGAGTAAGTGCTGTTGGAACCGGATGAAGAAAAGGATATTGCTAACCCCATCACCCGCCTGGAATTACAACGAGAACCACCCGAAGTGACTGCGACGCATTCGACGGATAACACAGAAAAGCGAAGACCGCGAACCAGCAGGAACGCTCTTCTCGCACCCGTCGGCTTGTATGCGAGGCTACTCTCGACATCATGGTCGAACAAGGGGGACACAAGGTGTCCTCCAGCGTCGTCGCAGCGCGGGCCAACGTGTCACGCGGGCGTTGACCCATCATTTCCACACGAAACGACATGTTCGCGGCGGCCTTTCAGCACATCATAGACAGGTATCGGGAAGGCTATCCGTTCAATACCGCCCCCGCTTTCGACCGGCTCGAATTCGATGTATTCGCCGACGCGCTCTGGTCGCTTATCTACGAAGACAAATGGTACCGCGCCACGGTCGAGCTCAGCATGCTGGCCGCGCGCGACAACAACCTGGGTCGAAAATTGCAGGATGTGCTGAGGGATTGGATCGAATTTCGCGATTCTGCCGCGATGGCCATTCTCGGTATCGACCCGTCCGATCGTGATGCGATCGACATATTCCAGATGACCCTGTCCCTGATGCGCGGGACGGCCGTTCTGGGCATGATGAGCGAGGATCACCCCGCGGTCCAGCGGCACCTGAAGACGTGGAAGCAGATGTCGCTGGACGCCCTTTCCGAGCAATCCGGACCGCATGAGCGCAGATCGTCGGCAGCGCTCCCTAGCGTTCCGGGGGGCGGCCCTGCGCGCGGCTAGGCCCCCCAGGTGTCGCCGACAGTGAAACCCTCCTGATAGGGATCGGTCGGATCCATGCCCATGGTGTTCAGGCCGATGATCCACGCCTGACCGGCCACTGCCGGAATGACGGCGTCGTATGGGCCAACCTTCGTGGTGCCTTCGATCTCGCAGGTGAAGGTGCTTCGGTGATGGACTCGTGTATCAACGTGTCCCCCGGTTTCATTTCACCCCGCGCGTGCAACAGCGCCAGCCGGGCCGAGCAGCCTGTTCCGCAGGGCGACCTGTCACAGCGC